>JBBIHT010000210.1:0-4332 GCA_037446845.1 Geothrix sp.
AGCACCAGGTCACCGCCTTCCTGACGATAGCCGAAAGCCAGGAAGGGGGCCCCCGGGGCCTTCACATCCACGATCTTCACCGCCTCCCCGTTGCCACTGCCGTAGCGGACGAGCGTGCGGGAGATGAGCGACCTGGGCACCTCGTGGAAGTAGACAGAATCCACGGAAGGCATGATCTCCTGCACGACTTCCGCCTCCAGGGTGAGGCGCACCGTGGGGTTTTTGGGGTCGTTGCTGACCACTTCGATGGACTTCCTGACGCCGCCCTTGAGGCCCCTGGGATCGAAGGAGGCTTCCAGGTCGGTGCCTTCGCCCGGCGCCATGGACCATTTGCCCAGGACGGTGGCGGTGCATCCGCAGCTGGGGCGTACCTGCGTGATGCTCAGGTAGGCGTTGCCCGTGTTGGACACCCGGTACTTGGCCGCGACCTTCCGATCCGTCGTGATGCGGCCGAAATCGTGATGCAGCCTCTCGAAATGGATGACGGGAGCCTGGGCGGCAAGAAACGCGGGAACCAGCAGGACGAGTGCCTTGCGAAGCAGCATGGGGACCTCGGGAGGGAGTCCGATTCTAGCAGTGATGCCGCCGGACTGTCTCCGCCTCTGCTCGGGCTATGCTTAGGGTTCAGTGGGGAGCACCAAATGGCAGTGATGACGGAAGTTTCCTGGGGCGAGCTGATTGACAAGGTCACGATCCTGCAAATCAAATCTGAACGCATCCAGGACGAAGCCAAGGTCAAGAATGTGCACGCCGAGCTGATGGCCCTCTCCCGCGCCCACCAGCAGGCCCATGGCCTCAACGCGAGGTTGCGGGAGGCGGAAGCGCGGCTCAAGGCCATCAACGAGGAACTGTGGGACATCGAGGACGGGATTCGGGCCTGCGAACGGGCGAAGGATTTCGGTCCCCGGTTCGTGGAATTGGCGCGCTCGGTCTACTTCCGCAACGACGCGCGGGCGGCCGTGAAGCGGGAAATCAACCTGCTGCTGGGCTCCAGCCTTGTCGAGGAAAAGTCCTACCAGCCCTACGAATGACCGCCTGGATCAACGGGCAGGAACCACCAGCATGGGTTCCAGTGCTCTCCACACGGCTTCGGGCGTGATGTCCCCAAGGCAGGGATGGCCTTCCACCGGGCAATGGTCCTTGCCGCAGGGCATGCAGGGGAGCAGGTCCCGCTGGAGGGTCCGCACCCGGGGGCCGTGGGGCGTGAACATGCCCGGATCATTGGGGCCATAAAGGGCCAGGACCGGAGTCCCGCAGGCGGCGGCCAGGTGGCTGAGTCCCGAATCGTTGCCCACGGCCCCCCTGGCGTGCCCCATCCAGGCGGCGGCCTCCACCAGCGAGTCGCCGCAGCGGTTGAGCCCGTACCGATCAGCCACGAAAGCCCCCAGGTCCCGCTCCGAAGGTCCGCCCAGCACCACCGGCAGGATTCCCAGTCCGTCGAGGCGCCGGGCGAGGGCCTTGAAATGCTCGGGTTCCCATGCCTTGGAAGGGACCGAGGCCCCGGGCATCAGACACACGAAGGGCTGGCCGGGAACCTCGGCCTGGAACGCTGAGCGGTAGTCCACGAAGGGCATCGCGGGGGCGTCGGGCCAGCGCTGCCGCAGCACCTGCAGGTAGCGGTCCAGGCAATGGCCCTGGCCCCGCCAGAACGGCAGGGTGTGCGTGTTGAGACATCCGGCCAGGCTTTCACTCACGCCGATCCGTTCGGGTACCCGGGCGAGGAAGGCTCCCAGGGCCGGCCGCAGGCTCTTGGGGAAGTGGACGCTGCGGGCAGCCTCGTACCGCCTCAGGACCCGCGCCAGGGCCCAGGGGCCCGGTTTGCCCTCGTCGCAGCAGACCCCATCCACCAGGTCCGTTCCCTCGACCAGGGCCGTGGTGAGCCGGGGGCCCCACACCACCAGGGGGCCAATCTCCAGTTTTCGCAGCAGCCGGAGGACGGCCATCTGCATCACGGCGTCCCCGATGTAGCGGGGGAAGCGCACCCAGGTGGCCTGGTGGGGGATCACAGCCATGGGGCCAGGGCTGCGCGGAACTTCCCAGCCGCATCGTAGCCGTGGAGGAGGGCGGCGACCACAGCGTGGGCCTTCTGCCGTTGCTGCTCCCAGGCGGTGGGATCCTTCAGCAAGGCAGCCACCCGGCCCGCTGTCTCCCGAAGGGGCTCGTCCGCCACGGAAGCGCGGTCATCGGGGCGATGGATTAGAAAGCCCCCTTCGCCATCCACCAGGACCGTGCTGATCCCACCCACCGTGGGAGCCACCGCGGGGACCCCCCGCTCCAGAGCCTCGATGAGGGTCAAGGGGAAGAACCCCTCGTTGCGGCTGGCCATGAGGTAGAGATCCAGGGCCCGGTAGACGGGTTCCAGGTCCTTCTGGGCGCCCAGGCGGTGCACGCGGATGCCACGGGCGCAAAGGCGAGGCCCGGCGACCTCCAGTTCGGCGGCGGCATCTGGAGATTCGTGCCCGGCAAACAGGAGATCCAGGGGCTCGCCCAGGGCCTCCGCGAGGGCTGCGGCCATGCGCGTCACGGCCAGGGGATCCTTGCGGCGGTCAATCTGCCCCACATAGCCCACCAGCAGACCCGAATCGGGTAACCCCAGTTGCCGCCGGGCCTCCTGCCGGGCGTTGAAATCGGGCACCGGGTGAAGGGGGCGTGGGTAGAGCGGATGGATTTCCACACAGGGCTGGGGGCCCAGGTGCTGGCGGATGGCAGGTTCAAAGGCCCAGTCAATGATCCAGCCGTTCACCAGGCGACGGATGCCGCGGTATTTCCGGAGATGCCGTAGATAGTGCTCGTGAAGTCTGACCAGGGTGGGGATGCGCCGGCCGAACAGGGCCAGCAGGCGCAGGGCCCGCTGGACGCCCTTGTGGTTGCACACCACCAGGGCATCGGGGCGGTTCCGCCACAGCCAGCGGAAGGATCTCCTGTACTTGGGGGTTCCGCTCGCGCAACTCCTGGGCGAGATCCAGGCGCTCAGGATCTTTGCGGAAGAGCACCGTGACCTTGACCTCCGGGAGGTTCGCCAGGGCTGCGACCGACTCCACCATCACCCGTTCCCCGCCCCCGTAGGACAACTTTCGGTGGGCAAAGACAATGTGCTTCACGGGACTCCCAGGAAGGGTTCAGGATAGGATGACTGAGCTAACGCGTCATACCCACAGGTTGCCATGCCCCTTGCCTCGACCCAACGGATTCTGCTGGTGGAGGATGAACCCGGACTTCGGGAGGTGCTGACCCTGGCGCTGGAGGGGGCGGGCTTCCATTGCGAGGCGGTGTCAGGCATTGGCGATGGGGAATTGGCCCTGAGGGAAACCTCCTTCGACGGTGTGCTGTCCGACCTGAAACTCAAGGATGGCTCCGGCATCGAACTGCTCACCTGGATGAAGGAGCAGGGGCTTGAGACGCCCGTGGTCATCATGACGGCCTACGCCACCACGGAAACCACGGTGCAGGCCCTGAACCAGGGGGCCGTGGACTTCATCACCAAGCCCTTCAAGCATGAGGACCTCATCGCCACCCTCAAGGGCCTGCTGGCCACAGCCGAGCCCGATGCCCCGCTGCCCGAGGACCTGGGCGAGCTGGTGGGCGTGGGTCCCACCATGCGCCGGATCAACGCCCTCATCGGCAAGGTGTCCCGGGCGGATACCACGGTCCTCCTCACCGGTGAAAGCGGCACTGGCAAAGAAGTGGTGGCCCGTCTCATCCACCGCTACTCGGAAAGGGCTGAGGGGCCCTTCGTGGCCGTGAATTGTGGCGCCCTGCCCGAGGCCCTACTGGAGAGTGAACTCTTCGGCTTCGAGAAGGGCGCCTTCACTGGGGCCGGGGCCCTGAAACGGGGACTCTTCGAAGAGGCGAGTGGCGGCGTCCTTTTCCTGGACGAGATCGGCGAGATGCCCCTGGCCCTGCAGGTGAAGCTGCTCCGGGTGCTGCAGGAAAGGCGCTTCCGGCGCCTGGGCGCAACCCAGGAACGGCCCGCAGATGTGCGGATCATCGCCGCCAGCAACCGGGACCTGCGTGCCCGGGCGGAGGCGGGGGCCTTTCGCGAGGATCTGTTCTACCGGCTGAATATCCTCCAGATCGAACTGCCGCCCCTGCGGGAACGGCCTGAGGATCTGCCAGTGCTGGCGGACCACTTCATCCGGCGCTCCTGCCTGAAACTGGGGAAACCCCCCATGCCGTTGCACCCCGAGACCATGGCCCAGCTGCTCTGTCACCGCTTCCCTGGCAATGTGCGAGAGCTGGAAAACCTCATGGAGCGCTGCGTGGCCCTCAACCCCGGGGGGCCCATCACCCGGGACCTTCTGCCCGAGGGCGTGGGGGCCGGCCATCCGGTTG
>JBBIHT010000211.1:0-4327 GCA_037446845.1 Geothrix sp.
CTGATCGCACCACTAGCCATCCTCCTGATCCAGGCCCCCGCCCAGGTTCCGGCGGCCTTCACCTACCGGTTCGAGGAGGTGAAGCGATCGGTACTACGGTGGCCCGGAGGTGACGAGAGCAGGGCGATGAAGGCAGCCCAGGGGGAAGCGGCCTCTCCCGGTGATGTGATCAAGACCGGCTGGTGGAGCCGCGCCGTCATCTCAGTGCCCGAGCGGAACGCGCGGTTCGAGATCTACGCCAGCACCCAGGCCCGGCTTGCCAGCGGGGAACCCGATGTTCTGGTCGCCCTGAGCCAGGGCCGGATCAAGGCCATCTTCGATGTCCTCCTTGGTGGCAAACCGGAGGAGCGGCGTGTGGCAGTTCCAGGAGCCCTGCTCGCCGTGCGGGGTACCCGCTACGGCGTGGAGGTTGCCAAGAACGGAGCGTCCACCCTCGTGGTCTTCAAGGGAGTCGTGGAGGTCATCCCTCAGCTCGGGCATGCGGGAACCACCCTGGTCAAGGCGGGAGAGTGGTCCCATTTTGGGCCCTCGCTTCTGCCGAAAGTCGAGCCCATGCCCGGCCGCGGGTTCGGAGAGCGGGAATGGGACCAGGGAATGCGGATGGATGGATCCATGATGGCATCCGGGGCCATGATGCCGGGTGGGAACATGCCCGGGGGCATGTCTCCCAAGGGCGGAGGCATGAGTCCCATGCACTGAGGGGCGGCTCGCCAGGGGTACGCGGCTTGGCTTGGTACCTGTCGCCAGGGTTGCGCTTGCTGGATGAGGGCGAGTCAGATCGCCCCGGGCGCGCATCGGATCCGGGTCGGAAAGTCCCGGAACCGCGCGAGAACCGTCCTGGATTCCCTGGCACGGTCCTTGATTAAAGGGCTCCTGGCGCAGGATGTCGTGACCTCCGCGATGCATGCCCCAGCAATCCATTCGCCTGGAGCTACCCAGGCCTCCCTCGATCGAATCGTGAAAGGAGAGTTCCATGAACCTTCTAGTGATGGGGGTCGTGATGGCCGCCATGATGCTGCTCATACATGGCAGGAACCACCAGGCGAGAACCCCACCGCTTGAACAGCAGGAAGGGCAGGGCGCCAGGGCCGAGGGACCTCAACGGGGGTGTGGCCAGGGGAATGCATCCCACCTGGGGGAGGAGCATGCTCCGCATCACACTGGTGAGGGTGAGGGAATGGGGGCCCTTTCAACGGCCTCTGGCGAATGAGTACCTGTTTCAGGGAAAGCGGGTCAACCTGACCCGAGTCCGAAACGCAAGTCGGGTCGAAATGCCCCCAATTCCCCCAAAAACCGCCGAGATCCATTGGCACGGTCCTTGAGTTGGAGCCTTCGACAGGCATCGCGACAGCCAAGAACGGGATGCCGGTATGCGGTCATTAATACAACCGAATGTTCAAACAGTCAGACTTACAAGTCTGCCCTTTCCCAGGAGGCCACCATGGCCCTTCGACACCTTCCCCGGATTGCCGCCGGTGGCTTTCTCCTCGCGGGCGGTCTCTTCTGCATCGGCTGCAGCAGCGGTAATTCAACCACCGGAATGACCAATGGCATCGTAACCCCCATCGCGCCCGGGACTACGCCCATGCAGGTGGGCATTGGCGACGCTCCTTCCGACTGGGTCATGGCCTTCGGCATGACCGTCAACAGCATGGTGCTCACCAACGGCAATGGCGGCACGGTCAGCGTGATGTCCTCCGCCACCCCGACCGAGATGATGCAGCTCATGGCCACTGTGCAGCCGGTATCTGCGAACCCTGTGCCGCAGGGGACCTACACCCAGGCCCAGGTCACGATGTCCGCCATTACCATGGGCTACATGGATCCCACGACCCATGCCTACACGCAGAAGACCATGGCCGGGCCCTTCACGGCCACCGTGCCGTTCAGTCCCTCCATGACCGTGGGCACCGCCCCGGTGGCGCTGAACTTCGACATGAACATGGGCTCCTCCGTTTCCATGGACGGCTCGGGGAATATCACCTTCGCGCCGGTGATGACAGCAACCATGGCCTCCGTCTCCAGCGGCAGCTCCAACCCCTGGCAGGGCGGGATGCAGCACCAGGTCGGCACGGTCTCCAATGTCTCGGGGACGACCTTCACGATGGGTTCGATGATGGGTTTGCAGAATGCGACCTTCAAGACCGATGCCACCACCCTGTTCCCCGCTTCCAGCATGAGCGGCATGGGGCAGATGACCTCCGGGATGATGGTGGCGGTGGATGCCAGCCTGCAGGCTGATGGCACCTACCTGGCCCACCGGGTCGAGAATATGCAGGCCGGTGCCACCGGCATGATGGGCTCTGGCCTGGTGTCCTCCATTACTGGGAATCCGCCCACCCAGCTCACGCTGGTCGCGAACGGGGGCATGGGCGGCGGAATGATGGCCTCCTCCATCGGCGGGACGATCACGGTCTCGCTGCCCGGCTCGGTGCCCTACAGCTTCGACGCGAATGGCGTAGATCTCACGAACCTGCCCTTCTCACCCGCCTTCGATGGGACGCGCCTGTCCAAGGGACAGCGCATCGAGGTGGTGAGCACCAGCGGCATGATGAGCGGTGGCGGTGGCATGGGCAGCGGCATGATGGGCTCCCTCGGAACCGTGACGGCCACCCAAGTCCGCCTCGAGCAGCAGGCCCTCCACGGGACGGTGTCCAGCTACACTGCGAACGGCAAGCAGGCCTCCTTCACAGTTACCCTGCCCTCGGATTCCGCTTTCGCCACCCTGACCGGCGCCACGACCATCCTGGTCTATCAGCAGGCGGCCACGCAGGTTGCCGGAACCGCCGCCACAATCGCCAACGGCAACGAGGTCCAGGCCCGGGGACTGCTCTTCTACGATGGCGGCACCTACAAGCTCGTCACTACCTGGATCGTGGTCCACTGAGTCCCGGGCCATGATCTTGGAGTAGTGCCCTCTCGAGAATCGCGCTCCCGCAATTTGTCTCCACTCACCATTCCTCTGGAGGGCATCATGTCCCGCGCCACTCGCTTCCTGACCACCGCCGTGTTCATCGCCTTCTCCGCCGGGGCCGCCATGGCCCAGATGCCTGGAGGCGGCATGGGCGGTTCGGGGTCTTCCACCACCATGATGCCCGCCTCCATGGGCCGCCAGATGATGGGCGGCGAGATGATGAAATCCAGCATGACGGGCGGGATGACCGGCACCATGCTCCAGATGCAACAGATCATGGAGAAGATGGCCGGCAGCATGGGGCAGGCCATAAAGAGGAAGCAGATGTCGAGCCTGTCGGATTCGATGGATGACCTGGCCGGCATGATGAAGGAAATGGCCGCCCGGATGCGCAACGGAAAGATGGACGAGGCCATGCTCGCCCGCATGAACGCCCGGATGGCGGCCGTAAGCAAGGTCCTGGACGCGCCTGTCAACCAGGGCACCCCCCAGTGAGCGGCCGGCCTTCCCGTCCCTCCCGGCGAGGCCTCCGGCAGACCGGTCTTCTCCTGGGCCTCGTCCTGATGACTTCCGCAGCGAGAGCTGGTCAGCCCGCTCTCTACCTGGAAGGCGGCCTGGGCGTGAAGCAGGGGGACTTCGGAACTCCTGTGACGAGCCGCCTGGGGTTGGCCTACGGGAGCCTGGGCTACGCCTCCGACCGTTTCGACCTCAGCCTCAGCGTGCCCTACCTTAGCCTTCGGACCAGCGGCGGCGGGCAGGACGACATCGAGACTGGACTGGGCGATTTGTTGCTCCGAGGCGTTCGCCGCCTGGTCCCCGAGACCGAGGGCGGGTTCTCTCTCGACGGGGTCGTGGCTGTAAAGCTGCCTACGGCCGACAGCGCCAAGGGTCTGGGCACTGGCCAGACCGATATCGGCGGATTCATGGGCCTCCACCAGCGCTGGGATCGCCTCCAGGCCACGCTGATGGGGGGATGGGTCAAGGGCTCCACCGCCGGGTCGCTCGAGCCGGTCACCACCGCCAATGGCGCCTATTCCGCAGGGGCCGGTCTAGCCTACCTGGGTAATCGCGGGCGCTACTCCGTGGGGTTCCAGGTCCGGGGTGCCCAGTACGCGGGACATCCCGCACCGCGAGAGGCCACCCTGGATGTATTCCGGATAATCGCTCCACGACTGGCCATGAGGGGTTCCTTGGTGCTTGGTCTGAATGATGGTTCTCCCCGCACTAGCCTCGGCATCGGCGTGGTGTACTGGCCGCAGTAGGCGGGCTCACGATCCGTTCATCTGGATCCTCCCCAACGACAGGCGACAAGTGGGGGAGCCCAATGCGGCTAGTCAGGATGCTTTCAGTTCGGGCTTCCCATAGTTTGGCTGGTTGGCGCGGGCGGTCTCGACCATCCGACCGAAGCGGAGC
>JBBIHT010000212.1:0-4256 GCA_037446845.1 Geothrix sp.
CGGCACCTCGCCCGGGCCCTGGCGGACCTGGCCAAGGAAAAGGGGAAATGGCTCGGCGTCGCCGTGGAGGGCGGCGCCCTCTACGATGGCTACCGCCAGGGCCTCAGAACCGCCGGGATCCCCCTCTTCCTCTCCATGGAGGAAGCGTTGGAGGGCCTTAGGCTCATCGCCACCGAGTTGTGACCGGGGCCCTGGCCATCCCCCGGCCTTCGGCGCAGACTTGATTTCGGATTAAGGATACCGAAATGCCTCGAATCCTCCCACCCTGGCGCTCCCTGCTCCCGGCGGAACACGGCACCTGGTTCATGCTGGGCTTCCCCATGGCGCTGGGGTTCCTGCTGCGCCCGGGCCTGCCCAGCCTGCTGCTCGCCCTGGCCGCGCTGGCCGCCTTCCTGGCCCGGCCGCCCCTCAGGCGCATGCTCAACGGCCAGGGGGATGGGGGGGCCCAGGCCCGGGCCCTGGCACTCCTCATCGCCTTGGCATCCCTGGGCTCGACCTCCGTTTTGCTCATTTCGGGGCCCAGGTTCCTGATTCCCGCCCTGGCCGTTTCACCGCTACTGGTCCTCGCCCTGTGGGCCGATGCCCAGCGAACGGTGCGCTCCTTCCCGGTGGAATGGTCCGCCCAGGGGGCCTTCGGCGGCCTGGCCGCCGCCATGGTGGTGGCGGGCGGCGGCACGCCGCTGGAGGGCACCCTGGCCTGGCTGTTCACCCTCCTGGTGGGCGGCGCGAACCTCGCCCATGTGCGACGCCTGCTGGGCCATGCCCGGCAGCTGGACGGGCCCGAGCTGCGGCGGCGCCTCCGGATAGTTCACGCCCTGCATCTGCTGCTGGTCGCTGCCTCCATCGCCCTGCTGGCCCCCCGGGGCCTGGCCGGCCGCCTATGGGGCGGCTGGACCCTGCTGCTCTACCTGCGCGCCCTGGCGCCCTTCCGCCCGCTGCCCGCCCGCACCCTGGGCTGGCGGGAAGGAGGGCTCAGCGTCCTCACCCTGGCCCTGCTGTGGCGGGCCCTGCTCTGATGCAGATCACAACCGGGGTGGACTCCGAAATTTTAAGGAATCATGCTTAAATCAGAAAAAGGAATCCTGAATGATCTTCAGCACGGCTACGGGTTACGCACTGAGAGCGGTGGCCGCCCTTCCCGAGGACGGAAGCTACTGCCTGGCGAAGGAGCTTTCCTCCCAGCTGAATCTGCCAGGCCCCTATCTCGCCAAGATTCTCCAGGGGTTGGTACAGGCGGATATCCTGGAATCGGTGCGGGGTCCCAAGGGCGGCTTCCGGCTGACGCGGCCCGCCCATCGGATCACGGTGGGCGAGGTGGTGAGTGCTTTGGATGGGCCCGATTCCCTGGATGGTTGCATCATGGGGTTCCCCACCTGTGGCGGTGACCACCCCTGCCCCCTCCACGAAGCCTGGGGCGCCGTGAAGGCCCAGGTCGCCACCTCCATGACCGAGGCCACCATCCGGGACCTGCAGCTCATGGACCTGCGCCATCAGAAGGCGGCCAAGGCGCGGGACACGAACGCCAAGGCCTGAGGGGAATCAGTCCAGCCGCGGGATCTCCTGCCCGGGATCCACATCCTTCATGAACACCGGCCAGCAGGCCATATGCCCCAGGGCGAACTGCAGCAGGATGCCGCCCACCTCCGCGAAGCCGAAGCGGGGGTTCCCACCCTGGAGGACCGGGGGCATGAACTGGAGATAGAGATCCAGCCAGTGCCCCGCCAGGATGATGAAGCAAGTCACCAGCAGGACCTGCTCCTGGGTCTTGGATTCCCGGCGCAGCAGCAGGATGAAGGGCAGGACGAAGTTCAGCACCAGGTTCAGGTAGAACAGCGGCGCCCATGGCCTGGATAGCAGCAGCCGCGCGGGACCCGTTTCCTCGGGGATATTGGCGTACCAGAGGAGCAGGAACTGGCTCAGCCAGATGTAGGCCCAGAAGCAGCTGAAGGCGAACAACAGCTTGCCCAGGTCATGGTTCTGGGCCCTGGAGATCTGCGGCAGCAGGCCCACCCTCCGCAACACGATGGCGCTGATGGTGACGATGGCGATGCCCTGCAGGAACAACCCCGAGAACCCGTAGATCGCGAAGATCGTGCTGTACCAGGCCGGCTCCAGGGACATGAGCCAATCGAAATTCGCCAGTGAAAAGGTCACTCCGAACACGACGATGAACAGCGCCGCACCGCCTCCCTTGCTCACCAGCCTGTGGCCCAGCAGAATCCACAGGACGAAGAAGAGCAGGATCCGCCCGAAGAAGAAGGGCTTGTTCAGCCAGGCCATTCGTCCATGGAGCAGGTGGTCGGCGAGGGCCTCGGGCCGCGACCAGGGGTAGAGACGCTCGGCACCAAACCAGAGCAGCAGCATGAGCGCGCCCGCGATGGGCAACAGGGCCGGCATGGCACGATGGGCCTTGAGAATGGGGTCGCTCCAGCGAGCCCCTGTGGCCGACTGGATCGCCAGGAGAAACAACCCACCCAGCCCAACGCAGGTGAGGTTGAAGGCGGTCAGAAGCACATTGGCCCAGGCCTGGGCGGGGTGGAGCGAGAAGCCCAGGGCGAAGCAGAGGATGCCAAGCCCCAGGAGCACCCAGGACGCCACCCGGAATTGGTCGCCGATATCGGCCAGGGTCGGGAAGGGGGATTTGGTCAGATCCCGCGAGGGGACCCGGAAGGGTCTGGGATCGCTCATGGCTTGGCTCCGGTGCTCCGGGCCGAGGCGCCCGGCGATGCGGCATTCGGCGTGGGTTTCGGCGCGGCCCCCTTCTGGAGTTCGCGAAGGTAGAGGACGACCCGCCAGCGATCCTCGCGGCTGATGAGATCACCCAGTCCCTTCATGCTGCGAGGCCCTCCGAAGGTGGCGATGTGGAAGATCTGGCCATCCGCCATGGCCTGCACCGGGGGGGAGACCAGGATCGTAGGGGCCAACAGGCCGCGACCGACGATGACGCTACTGTTGTTGTCGCCGTCCCGGCCATGGCAGGCCGCGCAGCTCCGTTCATAGACCTTCCTGCCCCGATTGAAGTTCTCCAGGGTGGCCGACATGGGGTTGGCAAGCTCCCGGCCCGCCCGTTCGGCCTCGGCCTTGCCGCTGCCGTAGGCCAGCGGTGCCGCCCCTTTCCGGGATAGCGTTCCCGCCGGTGGCGCCTGCAGCACCTGCCCCCCGGGAAGCGCGCTGTTGGCATCGAAGGACTGGGCGGCGATGGCTTCCATCATGCCTCCGTCCCAGACCCGGTTGCGCAGGCGGTAGTCGCGATTCAGCAGAGGCAGAGCCAGCAGGAGCAGCACGGCCGGAGCAAAGGCGAGTATGAACACGACGGGCCTGGCCTCCTCCTGCCAAAGGCTTCGGGGGCGATGGAACTGGTCCTCCACGAGCAGCGCGGTTTCCACGGCCCCCATCTGCTCCATGGTCGCGCGCACTTCCTGGAAACTGCTCCCGGCCCGCACCTGCCCAGCCACCACGAACCGGTGGTCGCTCACCCCAGGATGAAGGTTGGGAAACCTGAATCTGGGCCGCAGCCGGGCTACCACGAAGAGGCTGGCCACCACCCCGAGCCCAGCCAGCAGCACCGTCAGCTCGAACGAAATGGGAATGAAGGCCGGAATCCCCGCCGCGGGTTTTCCGCCCACGATGACGGGATAGTCGTAGGCCGAGGTCCAGATCTGCACCGCCAGGGCGATGCCGAGGCCAAGCAGCGCGAAGGCCAGGCAGGCCCGGGGCAGGCGGGAGGGCTTCTGGCCAAGGGCTTCGTCCATACCGTGGACCGGGAAGGGCGTGTAGGTGTCCTGCACCGGGTGCCCATCCGCCTTGAGGCGTTTCACGGCCGCCAGCAGGAGATCGGGATCCTCGAAGCTGGCACGGAAACGGTTGGAGCCCATGGAATCAATGGTCGCCATGTTTGAGCACCCCCTTCACCTCAGAAGCGGCGATGACCGGCAGCACCCTCGTGAACACCAGGAACAGGGTGAAGAACAGCCCAAAGCTGCCGATGAAGATGGCCACTTCCACGAAGGTGGGCGTGTACATGGCCCAACTGGAAGGCAGGTAGTCCCGGTGGAGGCTCGTCACGATGATCACGAACCGCTCGAACCACATGCCGATGTTCACGAAGATGGACAGCGCGAAGATCATCCAGACGGTGCTGCGAACCTTCTTGAACCAGAAAAACTGCGGGCTCAGCACATTGCAGCCCACCATGGTCCAGTAAGCCCATTTGTAGGGCCCCAGGGCCCGGTTCAGGAAGACATAGCGTTCGAAGG
>JBBIHT010000213.1:0-4221 GCA_037446845.1 Geothrix sp.
ACATGACCCACGCCTTCCATGCCACCTTCGCCACCACGGACAAATACAAGACCAATCCCCGCATCGGCGCCTACATCCTGGCCCTGGACCGTGTGGCCCAGGCCATGCGGTATCGCGGATTCTACGCCTAGCCCAGCACAGCCTTCCTGTACCAGGCTCGGTACGGCCCACCCTGGAATCAGGCTACCGGAGTTTCGTCTTTGACCTTCCCGATGAGCCGCAGCAGTCCATCCAGGATCGTCAGGGGATGGGGCGGGCAGCCAGGGATGTAGAGGTCCACGGGCACCACACTGCCTGCGCCACCCAGCTGCTCCTCCCGCTGGTAGTAGGGGCCGCCGCCAATGGCGCAGGCGCCCACCGCGATGACGATCTTGGGCTGGGGCACGGCGTCGTAGGTTTTGCGCAGGGCCAGTTCCATGTTGCCCGTGACGGGCCCCGTGATGATCAGGCCATCGGCGTGACGCGGCGAGGCGACATACTGGATGCCGAAACGGCCGAGATCCCAGCTGAGGGTCTGCAGCACATTCACATCCACCTCGCAGCCGTTGCACCCTCCCGCGCTCACCACGCGGAGTTTCAGGGAACGGCCCAGCACGCGCTTGAGCTCTGCCCCCAGTGCCTCGGCGCGGCGCAGGTCCGCTCCCCAGCCAAGCACCAGGTCCTCCCGTGTGCGGGTGGCCAGGCGATGATCCCGACTGAAGGAGAGGGCGCCCTCGGGACAGGCCTCCACACAGGCGGGGCAGAACACACAGCGCCCCAGGTCCAGCTGGGGCCCCCTGGTCCCCAGGGCAATGGCCTCGACGGGACAGGCCTCGGCACAGGCGTGGCAATCATCTGCACATTGCTCGGCCGGCAGGACCGGGAGGCCCTGGAACCGGTCCGGCAGGACGGGGAGCGCTTTGGGGTAGGCCAGCGTGCGGTGCCCCTGGCGCCAACGGGAGAACAGAATGTGCATCATGGGCGTCTCACAGGTCGTGACCGCAATAGGAGAGACTGAAGCTCTTGTTACAGATGGGGAAGTCGGAGATCTGTTCGCCCCGCAGCGCCAGCGCCAGCCCGAACCAGTTGTGGAAGGAAGCATCCACGATCTTGTAGCGGGCGAAGCGGCCCTGGTCATCGGTGATCGCCAGGTGCAGCACCTCCCCGCGCCAGCCCTCGGTGAGGGCCACGCAGAGGCTCTCGGGCGCCAGCCTGGGCACAGGCGCTGGCTTGGGATCGCAGGGGGTTCGCGCCAGTGCTTCCAGGGCCTCGGCCAGGAACCGGTGGCTCTCGAATAGTTCCCGCCACCGCACCCAGGCCCGGCTGTGCACATTGCCGCTGTGGGCCAGGACGGGCACAACGGGGTGCTCCGCGAAGGGTCCGAAGGGGTGATCCCGCCGCACATCCAGGGGGATGCCACAGGCCCGTGCCACCGGCCCCACCGCCCCAATCTCGCGGGCCTGGGCTGCATTCAGGTGCCCGGCGGCTTCGAAGCGGATCATCACCGAGGCAGCGCCCCAGAGCAGCTCGATGGCATCGCAGGTTTCTGTCCAGGCCTTTTCCAGGCGGGGAAGCAGGGCCTCGGCCAGGGCGGCATCCAGATCGAACTGGAGCCCTCCGGGTCGCAGCCAATTGCGCCCCAGGCGATTGCCACATACCTCGGCGGTGAGGTTCAGCCAGTCTCCCCGGATGCGGCCACAGAACGACGCCGTGGGCAGGAAGCCCACATCGCCGGACATGGCCCCCAGGTCGCCCACATGGTTGGCGGCCCGCTCCAGTTCCAGGGCCACGCCGCGCACCCGCTGGGCCCGGGCGGGAACCGGCAGCCCAGCCAGGCCCTCCTGGACGGCGCAGTAAGCCCAGGCGTGGGCGATGCTGGCGTCACCCGAAGCGGTTTCCGCCTGTTTGAGGCTCAGGGGGTGGGGGCCGCCTGCCAGGGCCTCCTCCACCCCCCGGTGCTGGTAGCCCAGGGCGATTTCCAGATGGAAGACCTGCTCCCCGTGGCACTGGAAGCGGAAGTGACCCGGCTCAATGACTCCCGCATGCACTGGCCCCACGGCGACCTCATGCACCTCTTCACCCTCGACCCGGTAGAACTCCCCGGTGCCCGGCGGGGGTATGGGCAGCTCCGCACCACCAGCGAACGGACGCTGGTAGCGCACCGGTTTGAGCCAGGGATGGCCCTCGGGGACCAGGGCAAACTGCTCCGCCATCTCCCGCTCGAAAAGGTGAGCCTGGGGGCATTCGGGGGTGAGGGACGGGAAGCTCGCCTGGGCCAGCCGCGCGCGGCTCACCCAGAGCGCCTGGTCAGCATCGTGAGCCAGCACCGCATACAGGCGATGCTGGGCATCCGCACAGAAGCAGGCCAGGCGATGGCCCTGGCGCACGCCCTCGATGATGGCCTCGCGAAAGGCCGGGAAGGGCTGCTCGGGAATGGCGGCCAAGGCCAGAGCCTGGCCGTTTCCCAGGAGATGGAAACCTTTGTTCTGCATCAGCGCACCTCCGCCGGGGGCTGGGCATTTGCCAGGGTCTGGGCCCGTTCCCGCACCGGCAGGGGGTGTCCATCCACCGTGAGGACGGCCCCATCCAGCATGGCCCGCAGGGGCGCCGGCAGGTGGGTTCCCAGTCCCAGAGCGAGGCAGAGCGCCAGGATCAGGGGGGCCGTGGTGGCGAAGGTGTCCTTGTAGGGCGTGCGCACCCGCTGAGGGCTGGGTATGCCGAAGACCACCTGCATGACCGTATCGCTCATGGTGATGAAGATGCCGCCCAGCAGCACCAGGAACAGGATGCCAACCACCCCATGCCCGGTGGTGAGCGCCGAGGCCGCAATATTGAACTCGCTGATGAACGGCATGAAAGGAGGCAGTCCCGTGATGGCCAGGAAGCCCATGAGGAAGATCCCAGCCGATACGGGCGTGCGGCGAATGGCCCCGGTGACGAAGGGCAGCTGCTTGCTGGCGTAGCTGCGATGGATGTTGCCAGCCGACAGGAATAGCGCCGATTTCACCAGGGCATTGCCGGCGAGGTGGAAGAGGGCGAAGCGAGCCGCCACTCCGCCGATGCCGATGCCGAGCACGAGGATGCCCATGTGCTCCACGCTGGAATAGGCGAGCAGCCGCTTGAAGTCCACCTGTCCCACCATGAACACCAGGGCCCAGGCCATGGACAGGATGCCGAAGCCGATGAGGAGCTCCCGGGCAAAGGGGGCTTCCCCGGCCGCCGCCACGATGCCATAGATCCGCAGCAGGGCCAGGGAGGCACAACTGGTGACACCACCCGCCAGCAGGGCACCCACGATGCCCGGCGTTTCACCATAGGCATCGGGTTTCCAGGTATGCAGGGGGGCCAGGCCCATCTTGGTACCGTAGCCCACCAGAGTCAGCACGAAGCCCGCCCGCAGCCAGGGGCGCGACAACTGCTCCCCTGCCGCCATGAGCCTCGTGTAGTGCAGGGGTTCCTCGATGCCGCCCATGTGGGCCGCATAGGCCACAAAGAGCGTGCCCAGCAGGGCCAGGGCGATGCCCACTGAACCCAGCACCAGGTACTTCCAGGTGGCCTCGATGGAGCGCCGGTTGCGGTTGAAATAGATGAGGGGCGCGGTCACCAGGGTGGTGGATTCCATGGCCACCCAGGCCACACCGGGATGACGGGCCTGCGCCAGCAGGGAGGCCAGCCCCAGAAAGGCCAGCAGGCAGGTGGTGAAGATCCGGTGGTCCCGGTCCGGCCGCAGGGCCAGGTAGGACGGGGCATAGAGTGCGCAGACCGTGAACAGGACGCTGATCACCAGCAGCACCCAGCCGCCCAGGGCATCCAGGCCCAGCCAGGCGCCGTGAGGGAGATCCCGCCAGGTGCGAAGGGCCGTCACCAGCAGGATCAGGTGGAGCAGGGCCACCGCCGGCAACAGGCGCACGCGGATCGCGGGGGACTTGATGAACCAGGCCAGGGCCGCGGCCAGGAGGGGGAGGACAATGAGGAGCACAGGCATGGGTCAGTCCTTCAGCTCGGCCAGGTGGCGCGTATCCGTGGAGTCGAAGGCCACCCGGATGTGATTGATGACGATGCCCATGACGAACACGCCCACGAAGAGGTCCAGCAGAATGCCCGTTTCCACCAGGATCGGCATGTCCTCCACCAGCAGCAGGCCGAAAAGGTAGACGCCGTTCTCCAGCACCAGGTAGCCCACCACCTGGGTGAGGGCCTTGCGCCGGGAGACCAGGAGCAGGAAGCCCGTGAAAAGGGTCG
>JBBIHT010000214.1:0-4201 GCA_037446845.1 Geothrix sp.
GCCTCATCGGTTTCACTGACCGGCCAGTCCCGCAGGGACAGCTTGAGATCAGGTTCCCGTTCAGGGTCGGGGCTGGTCTGCCGGAATCGCATGATCCCATCCCCGATGCGCTTGAACATGGGCGCGGCCACATCCCCACCCGTGGTATCCCCAGCGGGATCGTCCAGCATCACCAGCACGCCGTACTGGGGTTTGTCGGCGGGAAAGAAACCCATGAAGGAGGCAAAGTGGCGCTTGGGATCGTACTTCCCGTCTATGAGCTTGCGGCTGGTGCCGGTCTTCCCGAACGCCTCCACGCCATTGTCCAGGCGGGCCTTCCGCCCAGTCCCCTGGGTGAGCACGCCCTTGAGGGCATCCCGCATCAGGTTGGCGGTCTCCTCCGTGAGCACCTGGCCACGCACGGTGGGCTTGAACTCCTTCAGCAGCAGGCCCTTGTCGTTGAAGATGCGCTGCACCAGGATGGGCTGCATGAGCTTCCCGCCATTGGCCAGGGTGCAACCAGCCATGAGAATCAGCAGGGGCGTGGTATTCAGGCCGTAGCCGTAGGAAAAAGTGTACTGGGTGGGCACGCTCCAGCGGTCCGGAGCGATGAGGCGACCGGGGCTCTCACCGGGAAAATTCAGGCCCGTGGCCTCCCCAAACCCGAACTTCCGGAGGTAATGGTAGTGCACGGCATGATCGAGGCGCGTGCCGATCTTGGCTGCGCCCACATTGGAGCTCTGCCAGAGCACCTCCTCGAAGGTGAGCACGCCATGGTGATGGGTGTCCGTGATGGGAGGCACCTTCGGGCTGTAGAGCCAGCGGCCGCCCATGCAATCAATGGATTCGCCCAGATGGACCTTCCGCTCCTCCAGGGCGATGGCGGCCGTGAAGATCTTCATGATCGAACCCGGCTCGTAGACATCCTCCACCGGGTGCACCTTGCGCGCCGCTTTCTGCCGTTCCAATTCGCCCTTGAGCTCCTCCCGCTCCGCGCTGGACAGATCAGCTTCCCCCCGGTTGCGGAACTTCCTCGGCAGGATGTGATTGGGATCGAACCCCGGAGTGCCTGCCATGGCAAGGATCTCCCCGGTCTGGGGATCCACCACCACCGCGTAGGCCGTCTTGGGCCGCGACAACCGCATCCCCTCCTCCAGGGTCTGCTCGACGATGTGCTGAATGCCGGCATCGAGGCTCAGCTGCAGGGAGGCTCCGTTGACCGGCACCTGGCTGTAGTTTTCCTGAAGAATCAGCAGCTTCCCGTGGGCGTCCCGGGGGGCGATGAGCTCGCCCTTCACGCCAGCCAACTGCCGGTCATAGGTCTGTTCGATGCCCAGCTGGCCCAGGCCGTCAATATTCGTGAACCCCAGGATCTGGGCCGCCAGGGTACCCCGAGGATAGAAGCGGCGGCTCTCGGGCTGGAACTCGATGCCATCCAGGTTCAGGGCCTGGATGGCGGCCACCTTCATGGGAGGCAGCTGTCGTTCGAGGTAGACAAAGGGTTTCTTCCGCAGCAGTTTCTCGAGAACCTGGCCCCGGCTCTGTTCCAGGATGGGCGCCAGCTGGGCCGCCACCTCGGCGGCCCGTTTCCGGTCCGGCTCGCCCCAGTGCCTTTCCTCGCCCTTGCCGGGCCTGAAGTCGGGGTAGAAGCCTCTGGGGTCGGCGAAGAGGCTCTCCACCTTGATGGAAATGGCCAGCGGTTCCCCCCGGCGATCCCGCAGTTCGCCCCGGATGGGCGGAATGGGCACCAGGGTCGTGTGCTGGTGCTCGGCCCGGACCTGGTACTTCCTGTGTTCGACGACCTGGAGCCAAAACAGGCGGACCAGGATCAGGCCACCCCAGAAGGCCATGACACCGAGAATCCAGGGCATGCGCTGGCCCAGCAGATCCTCGGGATCCTGGCGCCCCAGCACATGGCGGGCGGGGCGCGGGTCGGTGGCGAAACGAAGGGACACGGGCAAACCGGGAAAAGGGGCGCGGGGTTCCGCTCCCCTTCCAGACTACAGCCCCTCGGAGGACACGGGCCCCAGCTTCGCGAGGCGCTGGTCCTCCATGGTGAATGCCCTGCGGATCAGATGCCCCTGTTTCCGGGGTTGGAGGCCGGCCCGTTCGGCGTAGACCTGAACCTCCTCATCCCGCTGGAAGCGGCTTCGCTCCAACAGGAGTTTCCGCTGGATCTCCTCCTCCACTCTTATCCGTTCCTTGATCTCGCTCATCTGGTAGCCGAGGCGCGTGCTCTGGATCTTCAGATAGGCCAGGCTCGCCATGGGCATGGCCAGGGCCAGCACCAGCAGGAGCATGCGGAGAATGCCTTCCCCTTCCACGGTGCGGGAGGGAGGGGCGGAGGGGGCATGGAAGCCAGTGGCCATGGGAGCCTCTTCAGGCAAGGCGTTCTGCCACGCGCAGGCGGGCGGAGCGGGAGGGGGGATTGGCGGTACATTCGGCCTCGCTGGGGGCGATGCCACCGGGATGAATGAGTTTCAAGGTCCTGGGGAGTTCCTTGGGGGCTGCGCGCCCTGGCCCGTCGTAGATGCCCGCCAGGCGGCGCAGGGTCTGCTTGAGGATGCGATCCTCCAGGCTGTGGAAGCTGATGACCGCGATGCGGCCACCCGGACGCAGCCTGGAAACTGCTGCCTCCAGGGAGATCGCCAGGCGATCCAGCTCGCCGTTGACCGCAATGCGGATGGCCTGGAAGGTGCGTGTGGCAGGATCGCTGTGGCCTTTGCGCTTGGCGGGCTCCCGAGGGATGACGGTGTAGACAGCCTGGGCCAGATCATGGGTGGTGGAGAGATGGCCCTGCTGCAGTGCCCTGAGGATGGCCCGGGCGATGGGTCGGGATGCCCGTTCCTCCCCGTAGCGGTAGAGGGCGTTGGCCAGGGTCTCCTCTGACTGCTCCGCGATCCATTCCGCAGCCGTGAGGCCCCTGTCGGGGTCCATGCGCATGTCGAGGGGGCCATCATCCCGAAAGCTGAAGCCGCGGTCCGGCGTACGCAGTTGCAGGGTGGACACGCCCAGATCCGCCAGGATGGCGTCGAAGCCCACCGGAGCCTCCGCAGCCTGCCAGGCCAGGAATCCTGGATCACTCCAGACTTCCTCGTAGGCGCAGGCCAGGATCTCCAGGCGGACATCGTCCCCCAGGCGCCGGCGAGCCAAGTAGCGCGCCTCGGGATCCCGATCCACGCCGAGGTAGCGGGCCCTGGGATCACAGCGGGCCAGCAGGGCCTCCGCATGGCCGCCAAGGCCGAGGGTCAGGTCCAGGATCCGCGCCGCCGGGGGCAGCACCAGGTTTTCCAGCACCTCCTGCAGGAGCACGGGCACATGGATGAGGGGTTCGGTCGCCATCATCAGATTCCCAGATCCGCGAGCTGGGCCAGGTCCTCGGCCGAAAGGGGCTCGGCGGCCAGGCGACACTCGAAGCCCGACTTGTTCCACAAGGCCAGATGATCCATCTGCCCAAGCACCACCACCTCGCCGACCAGCTGGGCCGCCTCCCGCAGGATGGGCGGTATGACGAAGCGGCCCTGGACATCGGGTTCCACTTCGCTGCCGAAATAGGCGGTGGTCTCCAGGAACTTGCGCTTGGCGGGGCTCGTGGATGGCAGGTCCGCCAGCCGGGCCTCGATGCCCTCCCAGACCCTCATTGGATAGAGGCGGGCAGACTTGCCATCCAGGGAGGTCAGGTAATGGCGCGCAGCTCCCTTGCCCTCGCCGGGAACGAGGGTCTCCAGTTCAGCCTTGAAGGATGTGGGAAGCTTCAACCGCCCCTTTTCATCCACCGTGGCTGGTGAGTTTCCGCGGAGTCGCAGCACCAGAACCACCTTTCAACCAGCGCCTCCAGGTAGGCCAGCGAATTGAAATGAAACCACTGCGATCCACTTCAATCCACTTTTCTCCACTGAAAGCCACTTCCGAGTGTAGAAAAGCCCGCACGGTCAACAAGTGGAAATAAAAGCGAAAAATCCCCCACCCAGTGGAGGATTTTTCGCTTTGCTGGAACCGGGTTGGGCTAGAACCGCTCGGCTTTCAGGGCTACCAGACGGCGGCGGATGGCCTCCCTGGCCTCCCGGAAGCGGGCCCGGAGGTTCTCCCGGGTCAGGGTGGGATCCTCACTGGCCGGATCGGGAATGGGCCAGTGGAGCCGCTCGGCCTTCCCCAGGAAGAGGGGACAGACCTCCTCGGCGCAGAGGGTGATGACCAGACCCACGGTGGCGGGGTCAATCTC
>JBBIHT010000215.1:0-4188 GCA_037446845.1 Geothrix sp.
CCGGCGGGCGAGGACTATTTTTGCGTCGAGCCGGTCAGCCACGTCACCAATGCACTCAACCTGCCGGGGCGCACGGAGATGCCGGGCAGGATCTCGGTGATGCCCGCCACCGTCTCCAGCAGGCCCGCGGCCTCCAGGGGTTCCCAGTTCTGCGGAAGGTAGCTGGCCTTCACGCGCAGGTGGGGGTGCTTCGCGTCCGCGAGGTCCTTCGCCTGGACGACGTAGCGGGCATTCGGGAAGCTCGGCACCACCTTCCCGTCGCCGTCGAAGCGGGTGCTGCCGCCCGCATGGTCGAAGTGGAGGTGGGTGAGGATGCAGAGGGTGATGTCTTCCGGCTTCATGCCATGCTTCGCAAGGTTGGCATCCAGCACGCCCCGGCCCTCGAACTTGAAGCGGGCCATGAAGTCGTCGCTCTCCTTGTCGCCGTTGCCGTTGTCCACGAGGATGACGTGCCGCTTCCCGCCCACCTCGCCGCGGATCAGCAGGCAGTTCGTGGCCATGAGGATCTGGTTGTCCTCGTCGACGGGATAGATCTTCTGCCACACCACCTTCGGCACGGTGCCGAACATGGCGCCGCCGTCCAGGCGGAAGGTGCCTCCGCTGACGATCTGAACATCCCAGGGACCGAACTGCATGGAGACCTCGGAGGGAATAGATTCACCACGGAGACACAGAGACCACGGAGAAAAACTGAAGGAGGTACAAATCCGGGGGGCGTTGAGCCTCCTCCGTGATCTCTCCGTGTTTCCTCGGTACCCTCCGTGTCTCCGTGGTGGATCAGTTAAAATGCCAGGACCTTGCGCGCCGCGGCCAGCACCTTGTCGGTGTTGGGCAGGATGGCTCGTTCAAGGATGCGGTTGAAGCCCACGGGCGTGAACTCGGAACCCACCCGCTCCACCGGGGCGTCCAGCCACGGGAAACACTCGGAACCCACCGTGGCCGCCAGTTCGCCGCCGAAACCGCCGAAGACCTTGTCCTCGTGGGCAATGAGCACGCGATGGGTCTTCCGCACGGAGGCCACGATGGCGTCGGCATCCAGGGGGCTGAGGCTGCGGAGGTCCACCACCTCCACGGAGCGGCCGTCCCGTTCCAGCTTGGCCGCGGCTTCCAGGGCGAAGTGAACCGGCGTGCCATAGGCGAGGATGGTGAGGTCGGTGCCTGTCCGGCGCAGGCGGGCCTTGCCGAAGGGCACCGCGAAGTCAGGCGGCACCACCGCGTAGGCCATCTTGGCGTTGTAGAGGAATTTCGGCTCGAGGTAGAGGGTCATGCCGCGACTGCGCATGGCCGTGCGCAGCAGCCCCGCGGCATCGTCGGCGAAGGCGGGCACCACCACCCGGATGCCGGGCAGGGTGGTGAGCCAACCTTCAACATTTTGCGAGTGGTAGAGGCCCCCGCCGATGTAGCCGCCCGAGGCCAGGCGCAGGGTGATGTTGGGCGCGAACTGGCCGTTGCTGCGCCAGTACTCGTGACTGCACTCCACGATCTGCTCGGCGGCGGGCCAGATGTAGTCCGCGAACTCGGCGCCTTCCACCACCACGCGGATCTTGTCGTCCAGGCGGCTGAAACCATTGGCGGTGCCCACAATGTAGTCCTCGGCGATGGGGGCGTTGAACACCCGTTGCTCGCCGAACTCCGGCTGCATGCCCTTGGACACATTGAAAATGCCGCCCTTCTCCCGATTGGCCATGTCCTGGCCCCAGATATAGGTGTCGGGGTTATGGCGGAACTCCTCCTTCAGGGTCTGATTCAGGGCCGCGATGAGGCTGATGGCTTCGCCTGAATCCTGATGGGTGCCATCGGGGAACTGCGCTGACACCCATCCTTCCGGAATCACGAAATCGTGGATGCTCGCCGGATCCGGGTTGGGGGCGGCCATGGCCAGGTCGTGAGCGGCGAGGTAGCGGGCCTGGTTGTCGGTCTCGATGGCCTTCAGCTCGTCCTCGGTGAGGCCATGCTCCAGGCAGAAGGCCCGGAACCGGGGCAGGGGATCCTTGGCCTTGGCCTCGGCGCGCTCGGCGTCATCGCGGTAGAGTTCGTGGCGGTCCGAGTTGGAGTGGCTGCCGATGCGCACGCAGCTGGCGTAGACCATGGCCGGGCCCTTGCCGGTGCGGATATAGGCCTGGGTCTCCTCCATGGCGCGGATGGAATCCAGCAGGTCCAGGCCGTTGCACTTGAGAATCCGCAGGTGGGCGTAGCCGCTGAAATTGTCACAAAGGAATTCGTTGGCGCTCTGGTCCCGCTTGGGCACCGAGATGCCGTAGCCGTTGTCCTGGATGACGAAAACGACCGGCAACCGCTCGCGGTCGGCGCCATTGATGCTTTCGGAGCAGTAGCCCTCGGAGAGGGACGACTCGCCCTGGCTGCTGTACACGATGCTGTCCCGGCCATAGGTTTTCACGGCCCGGGCCAGGCCCACGGCGTGCTGGGTGTGGTTTCCGGTCAGGCTGGATACATTCTGGATGCCGATGGAGGGCTTGGCGAAGTGGTTGCTCATGTGGCGGCCGCCGCTGGCGGGATCCGTTGCCTTGGAGATGCCGTTGAGCAGGAGTTCCTCCGGGGTCATCCCGGCGGCCAGGCAGGTCATCATGTCGCGGTAGTAGGGGAACAGGTAGTCACGGCCGGGGCGGAAGGCCAGACCCAGGGCCAACTGGATGCCATCGTGCCCCGCGCAGGGGGCATGGTAGGACCAGCCGATGGCCTGTTTCAGGTAGTTGGGCGCCTTGTCATCCAGCAGGCGCCCCAGGTGCATCAGTTCATACCAGTGGCAGAGGTCCTCTCGGCTGGGCCGGTTCTGTCCGTCCAAGGCATGGAGAGCCGCGCTCACCAGGGTCGGGTTGTCCAACGATCACCTCCAGGGGGCCGGCATCACCGCCGGCCATTCGAGAGTCGTTGATCTTCCCACGGCCTGGGCCCGTGGGCCAGTCTCGCGGGCCTCAGGGCATCTGCCAGACGAGGTCTGCCTCCCTGGAATGCGCGTGCGTGAAGGCTGCGCCGGCGCGTTTCAAAGCCGACTTCAGGGTCATGTCCTGGCCGTCCGGGAGCCACAGGGTGGCCCCGGCGGGATGGCTTCCCAGCTTTTCCTGCAGGCGGGCCCAGAGCACCGCCGCCCCGGCCTCCGAGGTGTGGGGCATGAGCAGGAGGTACTGGTCCGTGGAAAGTTCCACCATCAGGTCCTCGCCCCGCAAAGCGCCCATGGCGCTCTCCAGGCGGCCCCTGGTTCCATGCACCATGGGCTGGGACCAGAGCACCAGGGCGATGGGCTCCCGCCGCCGCCGGGCCATGAAGAGGGCCGGTCGAAGCCAGATGTCCAGGTAGCGGCGGTTCGGCAGGCCGGACCGGGCTCCCTGCAGGGCGCTGTCCTCCACGATGGCACTGCTCAGCTCCAGGGATTCCAGGGTGGCCCGCAGTTCCTGCTTCAGGTTCTCGTGCTCCATGGTGCGACTCATGAGCTGCCCCACCGCCCGCAGGAGCGAGGTGTCGGCCCGGCTGAAGGACCGGGGCGAGCCTTGCTGCAGGCAGAGGGTGCCCGCGGTGGCGCCGTTGACCACCAGGGCCACACCGGCGTAGGCCCGGATGCCCAGGTCGAGATAGGCCGGGCTTCCCTGCCAGTGGTGTTCCTGGGCGGCATCCTGGATCGTGAGGGTGCGTTCGGGATGCTCCAGGACGAAGGGGCAGAAGCCCTTCTCGGGGGCCTGGATCACCTCTGCCACCGGGATGCTGGGAGCGGTGGCCCACCAGAACACCTCGTAGCCCAGCCCTGTCACCCGGGTGAGCAGGGCCCGGTCCACGCCCAGTTCCTCCACCAGCAGGGCCAGGCCGTGCTCGAAGAGTTTGACGGAATCGGAGGGGTTCCGTTCCAGCAGCTCCGCCAGGGCCTCCATGTGGTGGCTGGCGCTCGCGCGATGGTGTATAGCCCGAACCGTTCCCAAGGGCCCCCCGGTTGGTCCCAGAGTGCCTACCTTTGGGGCTGAAGCCAAGTCCCTACCAGCTCACCACGCGCAGACTAGGGCTGATCTCCACTCGGCATGGCCTGCGGCCATGACCGAGAGCCGGGCTCGGAGGGCCGTGCCCCACCAGGCGGGCAGTCCCTACCAGCTCACCACGCGCAGACTAGGGCTGATCTCCTCCTGGAGCAGGCCCTCGATGTAGCGGAGGGTGCCACTGGTGGAGGAGGGGCAGGAGCCGCAG
>JBBIHT010000216.1:0-4163 GCA_037446845.1 Geothrix sp.
GCGAGACCATCCTCAGGGCCACGCCGGAAATCGGCTACCTGCACCGCGGCGTCGAGAAACTGGGAGAGAGCCTTAGCTACCAGCAGTTCATCCCCCTGACGGACCGGCTGAACTACTGCAGTTCCATCATGAACAATGTGGGCTACGCCTGCGCGGTGGAAAAGCTCCTGGGTATCCAGATTCCCCGGCGGGCCCAGCAGATCCGCGTCCTGGTCTCCGAACTGGCGCGAGTGGCCGATCACATCGTGTGCATAGGCGTGAACGCAGTGGATATCGGCGCCTTCACCGCCTTCCTCTACCTCTTCAAGCAGCGCGAAACCGTGTACGACCTCTTCGAGATGGCCGCCGGCCAGCGGCTGCACACCAGCTTCACCCGCATCGGCGGGCTCTTCCGGGACCTCCCGGAGGGCTTCGCGCCGCTCTGTGAGCGCTTCCTGGTGGAGTGCGAGGCGGCTGTGGACGAGTGCGAGCGCCTGCTCACCCACAACCCCATCTGGCACGACCGCACCAGAGGCATTGGGGCCATCACCGCCGAGGAGGCCATCAACTGGGGCTACACAGGCCCCTGCCTCCGCGCCGCGGGCGTGCCTCAGGATCTCCGCAAGGCCCAGCCCTACCTGGGCTACGAGGAGTACGCCTTCGATGTTCCCGTGGGCACCACCGGGGATGTCTTCGACCGCTACCTGGTTCGTGTGGAGGAGATGCGGCAGAGCCTGCGCATCATTCGCCAGGTGCTGGACCGCCTGGAACCCGGCCCCGTCAATGTGGATGATCCCAAGGTTGCCCTGCCGCCCAAGGAGAAGGTCTACACCCGCATGGAGAGCCTCATCCACCACTTCAAGCTCATCATGCACGGGATGGAGATGCCCGTGGGCGAGGTGTACAGCGCCACGGAAGCCGCCAATGGCGAGCTGGGCTTCTACCTCGTCAGTGATGGCGGGAAGAATCCCTACCGCGTCCGCGTCCGCCCCCCCTGCCTCCCCATCTTCAGCAGCTTCGAAGTCCAGGTGAAGGGCGGACTGATCGCCGACGCCGTGGCCGTCTTGGGGGCGATGAATATCATTGCAGGCGAGCTGGATCGCTAAGAATCCGAGACCTCAAACGGCTTGGGCGCAATGAGGCCGAAGCAGGAGCAAAGGCCGACTTTGCCGAAGGCGAAGCCCGACGGGCGCGTCGCGAAGCGACGAGTGAGCATCATTGCGGGTGAGCTGGAGGGGCGCCGCCCGGTCATTATGCTGGGTTCGGACTGTTCTCTCGGATGAGCGCTACCTTCCCGCCAGGCGGCTCCCGAGCTGGGCCAAGGCCGATTTCCTGATGGGCACCAGCCTGAAGGGAAGGGGCATTGGGTTGCCCCCCCCCTTCCCACTGGATCAGGTACGGCTTCAAATCCAGAAGCGCCTCTGCCCTGAACACCACGGTGAGGGTTGCTGACCGGTCTTCCGGGAGGAAGACGATTCGCAGCGGCTTGATAGGGAACTTCCGGAACGGTTCCTCCGCCTCCGGTGACCCGGGCCCCAGGGTTCGTCCCGAGTGGGCGGGATCGCCCTGTGGCTGCGAACGGCAAAAACCGCCATCCGTCCCGGGGAACCGCTGGGAGGGGCGGGAGGGATGTCACTGATCTGGGCTAAAAATGCCCTGAACGAGAGCATGGGCGGCCAGGATATTTTCTTATCCATCAATGAGCCAGTGATTTAAGTTCGGAGGCCCTGGTACTGGCATGGACACTGCGCTCCCTGGTTCCCCCCTGGTGGCGGGACACGGAGGTTCATATGTCAATGCAAGGACGCACGCACCGAGCCCGGTGCCTCAACCCTGAAAGGAGCGCGTCATGAGCGGTTCCATTCTCAATAATGTGGCCGCCCTGAATGCCAGTCGGCAGTTGGGGATCACGGGCCAGGGACTCAACCAGGCCATCGAGCGCCTCACCAGCGGCAAGCGCATCAACCGCGCTTCCGATGACGCGGCGGGACTGGCCATTGCCAATCGCCTGGGCGCCGATGTGCGCGTGGCGGGGCAGGGGAGGCGCAACGCCAACGATGGCATCTCCTATCTGCAGGTGGCTGATGGCGTCACCGAGGAGATCACCAACCTCCTCACCCGGGCTGCAGAGCTTGCGGAACAGGCGGCGAGCGGCACTTCCGGCGCGGATAACGGGACCGGCAAGACCGCCATCAACGCCGAGTACCAGAACATCATCGCGACCATCAATGACATCAACAACCGGACGACCTTCAACGGGGGCAGCATCTTCGGGACCACCCTGAGCGTGGCGGTGGGCGATTATTCGGCGGTCACCGTGTCCATTGGAACGGTGGGGCTCACCACCCTCATGGGCAGCGCCCCGGTGAGCCTGCTGTCCGGCACCCTGGCGACGGCGGAGCTGGCCAAGATCCAGACGGCCCTGACCACCCTCTCGGGTATCCGAGGCACCTTTGGGGCGGCCCAGCAGCAGCTCACCTCGCTCTCGAACTCCCTGGGCATCCAGGTGGAGAACTTCACCGCCGCCTTCAGTCAGATCAAGGACGCGAACATCGCGGACGAGGTGGTGGCCCTCAACAAGTTCCAGGTCCTCAACCAGTCGGGCATCAACGCCCTGAGCCAGGCCAACCAGGCCAGCCAATCCATCCTCAACCTGTTGCGCTGACCGTTCCTCCAACCGCCGCCACGAGGCCCAGCCTAGGCTGGGCCTTCGGCTGTACCCATGGCCTTAAGCTGCGCGCGGTAGTCGTTGCGCAGGCGCTCCAGGAGGTCCAGGAGCTGGAGGCGCTCCGGCTCGGTGAGGGCCTGGTCCACCTGTCGGCATAGCTCGTCGTGGCGGCCGTGGATCCGCGCTTCCAGGGCCAGGCCTTCGGCCGTGATCTGTACCCGGCTGCCCCGGCGATCTCGGGGGTTCACGGAGCGCACCACCAGGCCCCGGTCTTCCAGGCGGTTCACCAGGCGCGGCACATCCGCGAAACGGAAGATCATCCGGCAACGGATCTCCTTCACCAGGTAGCCGTCCCTGGGGCCGCCCTTGAGGATGCGCAGCACATTGAACTGCTGGTCCGACAGCCCCGCGGGACCGTACAAACCCTGGTCGAAGAGCCGTGCCACATATTCCCGGGTCAACAGGAGGGCCAGGGCCACCTCATGACCGGGGGCCATGGGTTTGGTGATCTGGAGTTCGTCCTGAAGGCGCATGCTAGGTTCCCCGTTCGCTGGACCAGGATCCCACAAAAAAGGTGTTGCAACTTCATTTTTCGGGCCTAGACTTCAATACATGGTTAAACACCTATTTTGAGGAGGTCCCATGCGCCATCCCATCCGTACCCTGCTGGCCGCCCTGGCCCTGGCGGCGCTGCCCGCCCTGGGTCAGGATGCCTACACCATTGATCCCGTGCACAGCGAGATCGGTTTCAAGGTGCGCCACCTGCTGGCCAAGGTCAGCGGCCGCTTCACGAAATTCAGCGGCAGCATCAAGGTGGACCCGGCGGACATCGCCAAGTCCAGCGTCGAGGTCAGCATCGACGCCGCCAGCGTCAACACCGACAACGAGGCCCGCGACAAGCACCTGAAGAGCCCCGACTTCTTCGACGTGGCCAAGTTCCCTGCGATCACCTTCAAGAGCACAGCGGTGAAGGAAGTCTCCAAGGGCAAGCTGCAGATCACGGGGGACCTGACCATCAAGGGCGTCACCAGGTCCGTGACCTTCCCCATCACCAACGCGGGGACCCACGCCGGCATGAAGCCCGGGACCACCCTGGCCGGTTTCGTGGACGGGGCCCTGCGCATCAACCGCATGGACTACGGCGTGAAGTACGGCCCCGGGATCGTGGGGGACGACGTGGACATCGAACTGGACATCGAAGCGGGCAAGTGAGGACGCCATGGACGAACCCACCATCTACGAGAAGAAGCCTGCCGTTCTGGACGTGGAGCCCGGCGCCAAGTGGTGGTGCGCCTGCGGCCGGTCCCAGGGCCAGCCCTTCTGCGACGGCAGCCACAAGGGGACGGGACTCCATCCGGTGAAGTGCGAATTCGCCGAAGCCAAGCGGGTCGCCTTCTGCAACTGCAAGCATTCGAAGAACGGGGCCTTTTGCGACGGGACGCACAAAGCCCTCTGAACGGGGCCCTCCATCTATCGGGCCCTGCACTGCAGGGCCCTCCCGGTCACTTGCGCCTTC
>JBBIHT010000217.1:0-4145 GCA_037446845.1 Geothrix sp.
CAGGTAGAGATCCTCGAGGGAGGCCTTCACCCAGGTGGTCTCGATCCGGGTCCTCAGTTCCGCCGTGAGCTTGCCCTGCTCGTCAATGGATTTGAGCACAGTCTTGCGGCGCTCCAGCAGGTCCTTGTAGTAGGCATGGCGGTCTTCCACGGCGCGGATGGCCACCTCGTCCAGCGAGCCCGTGGCCTCCTTGCGGTAGCGCGCGATGAAGGGCACGGTGTTGCCCTCCTCCAGCAGCGCCACAATGGCGGTTACACCGGCGCGGGGGAGCTTGAGCTCCCGGGCCATGAGGTCAAGCACCTGATCCACACCTGCTCCTTGCGATCCCGGGGGTCGGGAACCGTGATGATACCAGGGGGCGCGGATCTGGCTCCTGTGGAACCGAATGCTCAGAGAATCACCTTGCGGCGCTGGCCCAGCGGCGGGCGCTCCAGGGCGCGCAGGCCCTTTCTCCAGTGTGGTGCGTCGAGGGCGGTACCTATGACCACGGCCGCGCAAGGGGGCGCAAGGCCATCGGCCGGCAGGGGCAGGGGGGAGATTTCCAGGCGGCCATCCGCCAGCTGGAAGGCCCAGCGGTCACTGCCGTCCTGGCGCTGGGCCCAACCGGCGAAGACACAGACGCCTTTGGCGCGAAGGAGTTCGCCCTGTTGCGGCGCGGCCAGGAGCAGAGCCTCCAGGGCGGCGGGATCCACGGGGTGCTCCCACCGCAGGGTCAGGGACCGGGCTCCGGCGAAGCTGCTGGCCTGGGAAGTCTCCCAGTTCGCCGGCAGGGGGCCCAGGTCTCCCTTCCAGGGGTCGGGGCACCCCCCCGGTGCCAGTCCGTGGCGGGTGCTTACCAGGGGCAGGCCCGGGAAGGCCTGGCGCAGCTCCCCTTCCCAGGCCACGGCCAGGGAAGGATCCAGATCTCCCTTGCTGAGATAGAGCAGGCTGGCCAGGGCGGCCTGGCGTCGCAGCAGGGGGCGCTGGTGCAGGTGGGCCAAGGGGGTGAGGCAGGAAATGACCGTGACCAGTCCCGCCAGTTTCACTCGGCCTGTCAATGCGGATTCCTCCTCCAGGTCCACCAGGTCGGTGGGGTCGGCCAGGCCCGTAGTCTCCAGGACGACCCGTTCAGGCCGCTGAAGGGCGGGCAGGTCGCACCAGGCACGCAGGGTCGCGATCACATCCTCGCGGAGGCTGCAGCAGGCACACCCGTTCACCAGATTCTCCACCCCCGCCAGCTCCGGCCGTTCCGCCAGTACCAGGGACCCGTCCACACTGATGGCGCCGAATTCGTTGATGAGCACCGCCACCCGGTGGCCCGCGCGGACTTCGGATCGCAGGAGGTGATTGACGATGGTGGTTTTGCCCGCTCCCAGGGGACCGGTGACGAGGAGAATCTCCAGGGGCAGGGGATGGCTCATGCCTCAATGATGCCGCTTGAGGACGATTTGTGAGAGCGTGGATGCATGAACCTGCTCGATTTCGGATACCTTGCCCTGGCCTCCAGCGCAGGCGCGGTGGCCCGCTCCTGCCTGCCCATCCTGCCTGATGCTTGGCGCCTGCGCCTTTCCGCCGGGGCGCCGGAGGGCCTGCCGGCGGGAGGCTGGGTGTGGGTACACGCGGTCAGTGTGGGCGAGCTCATGCTCGCGGAGGGCCTCGTGGCGCGCCTGGCGGCCCGGGGCCTGCGGGTGCATGTGAGCACCGGCACGCCCGGTGGCCTGGACCTCCTGCTGCAGAAGGCGCCGCTGTGGGACGAGGGAAGGGGGCTCATCACCGGGGGCGCCTTTCCGCTGGATGACAACCGGGGCCTGCGGCCCTTTCTCCAGCGACCGCCCACGGCTTTCCTGGCCCTGGAGACGGAGTTGTGGCCCGGCCTGTTGCGGGCCCTGGAGGAGCGGGGCATCCCCCGGCTGGTGGTGAATGGGCGCCTCACGGAGCGTTCCGTGAACCGGGGGGGGGCACTGTTGCGCCGGGCGGCCTCCCGCCTGTCCCTGGTGGCCACCCGCGACGAGGCCAGCCTCGCGGCCTTCCGGCGGCTGGGCGCACCACGGGTAGTGCTCGGGGGCAACCTCAAGGCGGACCTTCCCTCCCCCCGCCCCCTGCCACCCTGCTGGGATGCGCTGCGGGCCGCCTGGTCAGCCTGCCCCGTGCTGGTGGCGGGGAATACGGTGGAGGGCGAGGAACCGGCCGTCCTGGATGCCTGGCGGGCCGCCAAGGACGCGCATCCCGGGCTGCGGCTCGTGCTGGCTCCACGGCAGCCCCGGCGCTTCGAGGCGGTGGCTTCGCTCCTTTCCGACGGGGGCCTGCCCTTCCAGCGGGCCTCTCGGCCATGGCCCGTGGCCGCAACCTGGGAGAACATCCCGATCCTGCTGCTCGACACCCTGGGAGACCTGGCAGGCGCCTATGCGGAGGGAACCGCCGCCCTGGTGGGAGGCGGCTGGCTCGCCAGGGGCGGCCACAATCCACTGGAGCCGGTCCGGGCCGGGGTGCCCACGCTCATGGGGCCGGGCTATGCGAATTTCGAGGATCTGGTGCCGCCGCTGCAGGCTGCAGGCCTGCTTCAGGTGGTGGCCCTGGCGGATCTGGGTGGCGCACTGGCCACCGTCCTGGCCCAGGCTCCCCTGCGGCCGCGGCAGCCCGGCCTTCTGCCCGCCGCGCTCACGGGCGCCCTGGACCGCACCCTGAACCTAGTCACCCCTTACCTGCCCTAGAATGAGAATGCTGGAGTTGGCATGAACCGTCGGGACGCTCACATTCTGCTCATTGACGACGATTCCTCCGTCCTGGACATGGTGCAATCCGCGCTGGCCCACTACGGCATGGAGGTCCACGCCTACCCGGATGCGGCCCAGGCCATGGACCTGTTGCAGCGCTCCGATGCGCCGGATTTTGACCTCGTGATTAGCGACATCAACATGGACGACCTTGACGGCTTCGAGGTGATCCAGCGCGTGAAGACCCACCAGCCCGACCTGCCCGTGGTGCTCATGACGGGCCAGGCTTCGCTGGAGTACGCCATCCGGGCCATGCGCATGGGCGCGGCGAACCTGTTCATGAAGCCCGTGAGCATTCGCGAGCTGGTGCAGAGCGTATTCCACCTGGTGGACCTGCACCGGGACTTGCGGCTGGCCGGCGACGGCCTGAGAGGGCTGGTGAACGAGCGGAGGCACTTCCTCTTCCGGTCGGATGAACTGCAGGTGCCCACCCTGGTGCATCACCTCACGGACCGGCTGGTGCCCATGGGTTTCGCCTCCTCCAGCAACCTGGATGTCATTGCCATGGCCATCCACGAGGCCCTGGTGAACGCCCTGGAACACGGCAACCTCGAGCTGGATTCCAGCCTGAAGGGGGACCTCATCCGCCGGGAGGACGCCTATGCCCAGCTGCGCGCCGAGCGCCTGGGCGATCCGCACTTCGCCGAGCGCCTCATCGAGGTCCGCCTGGCCCTGGATACCGAACGCTATGAACTGGAGATCAGCGACGAGGGACCCGGGTTCGATACGAGCCGCCTGGCGCCCGAGGGCGGGGCCCCGGACATGGCCTCCCATTGCGGCCGTGGTGTGCCTCTCATCCAGATGGTGATGGACGAGGTCCACTTCAACGAGAAGGGCAACCAGGTCCGCATGGTGCTGCGGAGGAAGTAGGCGCGCAGTGCGCCTGCCTACCCTGGGCAAGGCTTGGGGCTGTGCCCAGGGTAGGCAGAGCTGTCGGTGCCGCTGTCTAGAACGCGCTTTCCACGAAGGCCTTGAGCTGGGGTTTGGGTTGGCCACCCACCAGCTTGTTCACGGGCTTCCCGTCCTTGAAGACGATGAGGGTGGGGATGCTCATGATGCCGAACTGGCCGGCGACCTGGGGGTTCTCGTCCACATTCATCTTCACGATCTTCGCCTGCCCCTGGAGTTCGCCGGCGAGTTCATCCAGCACGGGAGCGATCATCTTGCAGGGGCCGCACCAGGGGGCCCAGAAATCCACCAAGGTCACGCCCTGGGCCACGGATTGCGCGAAATCGGCGTCGGTGATGTGCGCAACGAGATCTGACATGAAGGCTCCTTATTGAAGTGAGGTGGAACGGGGGGGACAGGCTCGACCCGTCTGCGAAGGTCAGGGCACCGGGATGGGGCCTCCGGGGCTCGCCCCTCCCCACTGGGCGATGGTGAAGATGCTCA
>JBBIHT010000218.1:0-4143 GCA_037446845.1 Geothrix sp.
TGGTGGGCTCGTCCAGGATGTAGAGCGTGCGGCCCGTGGCGCGCTTGCTGAGCTCCTTGGCGAGCTTCACGCGCTGGGCCTCGCCGCCGCTGAGGGTCGTGGCGCTCTGCCCCAGGCGGATGTAGCCGAGGCCCACGTCCAGGAGCGTCTGCAGCTTGTTGGCCAGCACGGGGATGGGCGCGAAGATCTCGAAGGCCTCTTCCACGTTCATGGCCAGCACATCGGAAATGCTCTTGCCCTTGTAATGGACCTCCAGGGTTTCGCGGTTGTAGCGCTTGCCCTTGCACTGCTCGCAGGTGACGTAGACATCCGGGAGGAAGTGCATCTCGATCTTGAGGACGCCATCCCCTTCGCACTTCTCGCAACGCCCCCCTTTCACATTGAAACTGTAGCGCCCGGGGGCGTAGCCCCGGGCCCGGCTTTCGGGCAGCTGGGCGAACAGTTCACGCAGGGGCGTGAAGAGACCGATATAGGTGGCAGGGTTGCTGCGGGGCGTGCGACCGATGGGGGCTTGGTCTATGTCAATCACCTTGTCCACGGCGTTGAGCCCCTCGATCGCCCGGTGTCGGCCCACCACATGGGTGCCCTGATGCAGCTGGTTGGCCAGGGCCTTGTAGAGGATCTCGTTCACCAGGGTGCTCTTCCCTGAACCGCTGACACCGGTGACGCAGGTGAACAGGCCGATGGGAAACGCGGCGTCCACCTGCCTGAGGTTGTTCTCCTCGGCTCCTCGCACGGTCAGGTGGCCCCGGGTCGCCTTGCGGCGCTGGCAGGGCACGGGGATCTCGTCGCGGTGGGCCAGGAAATCGCCGGTAACCGAGCCCCGTGCCTCGGCAATCTCCGCGGGCGTGCCCTGGGCCACCACCCAGCCGCCGTGTTCTCCGGCACCGGGTCCCATGTCCACCACATGATCCGCCGCCAGGATGGTTTCCAGATCATGTTCCACCACCAGCACAGTATTGCCCAGGTCGCGCATCTCCTTCAGGGTGGAGATGAGCTGCAGGTTGTCCCGCTGGTGCAGGCCGATGCTGGGCTCATCCAGCACATACAGGACACCCTGGAGCTTGCTGCCGATCTGGGTGGCCAGCCGGATGCGCTGCCCTTCGCCACCAGAAAGCGTGGCGGCACTGCGGTCCAGTGTGAGGTAGCCCAGGCCCACGGCATCCAGGAAGCCCAGGCGCTCGCGGATTTCCTTGAGCACCTTCTCGGCGATGAGGGCGTCCTTGCCCTCCAGGGCCAGGGCCTCGAACCATTTGCGGCCATCCCGCACGCTCAGGGCCGCCACCTGGGCGATGTTCAATCCACCCACGAAAACGCCCAGCACCTCCGGTTTCAGGCGCTGGCCGCCACAGGCCTCGCAGGGGATCACCCGCATGGATTCCTCGAGTTCCGCCTGGATCTCCTCTGAGGTGGTCTCCTTGTAGCGCCGTTCGAGGTTGCCGATGACCCCTTCGAAGTGATGCACGAAATCGTACCGGTTATGGTGGCGCTTGCTTTCGTAGGTGAAGCGCATCTCCTGGGCGGTGCCGTGCAGGAGCAGGCGCCGGATCTCCGCGGGCAGTTTCTTCCAGGGCGCATCAAGGCTGAATTTCAACTTGCGGGCCAGCTGGTCCAGGAGCTGGGAGCGCCAGCCATCCTCGGAGACGCTCTTCCAGCCGCTGGCCTGGATGGCCCCTTCGCGAATGGAGAGGCTGGTGTTGGGAACGATCAACTCCTCGGCGAACTGGCGCTTGAAGCCCAGGCCATCACAGGTGGTGCAGGCTCCGTAGGGGCTGTTGAAGGAAAAGGAGCGCGGTTCCAGCTCCGGCAGGCCCTGGCCAAAGCGCGCGCAGTTCAGGTCGTTGCAGGCCAGCCTTGAGGAGAACAGCTCCTCCTTGCCGTCAAGATCGCAAAGGGCGCTGCCCTCGGCGAGGTTGCAGGCGATCTCGAGGCTATCGGCCAACCGCGACTGGATGGCGGGCGTCACCTTGAGGCGATCAATGACCACTTCCAGGGTGTGCTTCTTCTGCTTGTCCAGGTCCGGGATGCCTTCGGTGAGATCCAGCATCCTCCCGTTCACCCGGGCGCGGATGTACCCGCGCTTCATGAGGTCCTGGAGCAGTTTCTTGTATTCGCCTTTGCGGCCCCGCACCACCGGCGCCAGGATCTGCAGCCGGGTACCCTCGGGCCGGGCCAGGATCTGGTCCGCCATTTCCTGAATGGTCTGGCTGGCGATGGCCCCCCCGCAGGCCACGCAGATCGGCTTGCCGGTGCGGGCATAGAGCAGGCGCATGTAATCGTAGATCTCTGTCACCGTGGCCACGGTGGAGCGGGGATTGCGGCTGGTGGTCTTCTGTTCGATGGAAATGGCCGGAGACAGGCCTTCGATGCTGTCCACATCCGGCTTTTCCATCTGGTCGAGAAACTGCCGGGCATAGGCCGACAGGCTTTCCACATAGCGCCGCTGCCCCTCGGCGTAGAGGGTGTCGAACGCGATGCTGGACTTCCCGGAACCGGAGAGTCCCGTGATGACGATGAGCCGATTCCTGGGCAGGGAGAGATCCAGGTTCTTCAGGTTGTGCTCTCGGGCGCCCTTGATGTGAATGGAGTCCATGGGGGCCAGTTTACGATCTTTTTTCGCTTTTTTGGATTCTGACTAGAATCGAGGCATGCATCCTGCCGAACTGGCGATTCTGCTCCACCGGGCTCTCGAACTGAGGATGGCCCGGTTCCAGGAACTGCTGCAGGGCGGGCCCTGGCTTCAGGAACCCGAAGCCTTGCACCAGGTACGGGTGGCCGCCCGTCGCCTGGGGGCGGTGCTCGAGCTGGTGGATCCCCAGGCCTACGGTAGCCACAGGACCCATCGCCACACCCTGAAACGCCTGGTTTCGGCCCTGGGCCCCTGCCGGGAGCTGGATGTCCATGCGACCGCCCTCCAGGGCCATCATCAGAGCGCCGCCGTGCCCCTCCAGGCCGCCTGCCTGGAGCATCTCCTGGAGGGCCTGGACCGGGCCCGCGCCAAGGCCCGCCGCACCCTGGCCAGAGAGGTTGAGGCGCTGCCCCTGGACGAGCTGCCCCGGCTGTTGCGCGTGAAAAGCCTGCCCCATCCCTTCCAATCCATCTCCCTGCAGGACGCTGCCTGGGAGCTGCTGCGCGACCAGGGCAAGGTACTGGGCGAGTTGCCGGACCTGGCGCGCCAGGAGGATGCCTTGGCCCTGCATAAAGCCCGGGTTCAGCTGAAAAAGCTGCGCTACGCCCTGGAAGCCCTGGAGGCGGCCTTCGCCCCCCCCCTGGGAGACCTGCCCGCCTTCCTCCGGGACCTTCAGGCCAACCTGGGCGGCCACCACGACCTGGCCACTCTGGAATCCTGGCTATGGGAAGCCGAGGCCCGCCTTCGCAGCCAGGGCCGCGCGGTGCTTTGCGGCGGCGTGCTTGAGTTGATCGGGACCGTGGCCGAGGCGCGCCGCTCCGCCTTCGAGGCCTTCTCCCAGCGGGTGGCGCAGGCCCCGTTGGCGGCCTTCCCCAACCAGTTGCGCGCCGCCCTGGGACTGTCCCTGTTTCCGGGCGAGCCCGCATGAACCTCCCCCAGGTTCGGTTCCGCCCCCTGGCTTGGCTCCGTGGCCTCCATGCCAAGCTCTTCCTACTTCTGGGCCTGGTCACCAGCATCCTCACGGTGGCCATCGCCTACTCCATCATCCGCAACAGCCGCCGTGAGCTAGAGTCCTACTCCCGCAAGCTCACCATCGAGACCGCCACCACCATCGAGACCGATATCCTGGAGCGGGATCCGGGTTTCAAGGATCCCGAGAAACTCGATCAGCTTCTGGCCAGCATCGCGGGGCCCGACCGCAGCATCTTCCAGATTGATGTATTCACGCGAGTGGGGAAGAGCAATGAGGTGGAGTTGCTCCGCTCCTCGGGTGACGATAGCACCGTGGACTGGGGACCCGAGATCGGTTCGTACCTCAGCCTGCCGGGGCCCCAGGCGGAACTGGTGGACCTTCTGCCGGCGGGCCGGGCCTGGAAGGTGTACCTGCCCATCCGCAGCCGGCGGCCCGGGCACCCGGCCCTGGGCCTGATTCGCGCCTACTGCGACCTGGAACGCTGGGAAGTGGTGTGGGACAACAACCTGAAGCGCACCCTGCGCATCCTCCCGGGAGTGCT
>JBBIHT010000219.1:0-4118 GCA_037446845.1 Geothrix sp.
GATGGGCCCTTCCCGGAGCACCCCATGAAACGCACGCCGCTCTTCCTCGCCGCCCTCGCCCTGATCGGGATCAGCCTCCAGGCCCAGGCCCAGGCCCCGACCCCGGGCACCCAGACCGTCACCCCCAGGCGCGAAGCCCGGGCCGAGCGTCGGGCCGACCGTCAGCAGAAGCGCATTGCCCAGGGCGTTGCCAGCGGCCAGTTGACCCCCAAGGAGACCGCGCGCCTGGAACGGCAGGAGGCCAAGGTGGATCGCGATATCGCCAAGGCCGAGGCGGATGGCAAGATCACCCGGAAGGAGGCGGGCAAGATCGAGCGCGAACAGAACCGCGAAAGCCGGCGGATCCGTCGCCAGAAGCACGACGCCCAGACTCGGTAGTCATCCTTTCTTCAGCGGCAGGGCCCCCCGCGGGGCTCTGCCGCGTACCCAACCGGAGCGGCTACACTTTTCCTGCCCCGCAGGAGGCCCCTTGACGCGCTGGGATGGGATTCGCAGGACGCTGGCCGGGACCGTGGCGGGCTGGGCCTTCCTGGTGCTGGGGTGCGGCCCGGGACCGGCACGGCCGGTGGCGCCTCCAGCCCAGGCCCAGGTTGAATCCGCTTCCTCCGTCCCGGCCCATGCAAGGGAGACCCTCGACTACATCCGGCGGCACGGAGACGCCCCGCCGGGCTTCGTGGGGGGCCGGGTGTTCGGGAACTACGAAGGCGCACTGCCCCGCTTCGACCCGCGCCGGAAGCGCATCGCCTACCGGGAATGGGATGTGCATCCCAGGGCCGAGGGGCGCGACCGGGGCGCCGAGCGGCTCATCACCGGAAACGATGGCAGAGCATGGTTCACGGCGGACCATTACCGCTCCTTTGTGGAAGTGAAGTGACCCCCCTCGCCCCGGTCCCCGAGGGCCCGGGCGCCCCGCTGTGCTGCACCTGGGTGGGGCCGCCCGCCGCGTTGGTGGAGGCTGTTGCTGGGCGGCCCCACCATTGGTGCCTACAGGGCTCCCGCATGCGGACCCGGCGGGGGCTCATGACGGAATGGGCGGCTGCGGTCCCGTTCCCGCCTCACTTCGGCGGCAACTGGGACGCCCTTCGGGATGCCCTTTCCGATCTTCCGGAGGGGGGAACTTTCCTGATCCTGGATGCGGAGCAGCTGCTCCAGGAGGCGCCACCCGGAGCGTTGCCGCTGCTTCTGGAAGTGCTCGGCGCCGTGGCAGGGGATCTGGCCCCCCGCGTGTTCCGGGTCATCCTCCAGGTGGCGCCTGAACGCCAGGAGGCCCTCGTCCAGGCCCTGGGGGGGCCGGGCACGATCAGAACAGGGCCCTGAAAGCCTCGAAGGCCTGCCGGAGCTGGGCCACTTCGGCCCTCAGGGTGGCGATCTCCGCCTCTAGCCTGACCAGGCGAGAGGGCGGCGAGCCCCCGGGGTCCGCCTCGCACAACTCCCGCCCGGCCTCCGGGGCGCCCCCCAGGAGGTGTGTCACCCGTGCCTCCCGGGCCCCCGGCGCTCGTGGCAAGCGGAGGACCAGCGGCGGGTCGGCGTCCAGGAGCACTTCCAGGCAAGCCTCGACCTCGCCCCGATCGGGGAACGCGTACATGCGGCGGCAACTGGTCCGAACTTCCCGCGGGGTCTGGGCGCCGCGGAGGAGCAGTTCGGCCAGGAGCGCGGCCTCTTGAATGGACATTTTCCCGGTGGGCCTGACCGTATGGGCGATCTTCAACACCCGGCCCGGCCACGGCTCCGCCAGGCCACAGGCGATGAGCCCGTCTACCGCTTCCTGGACCTCGGCCTCGGAGGCCGCCACCGGGGATCGCGATTGCTGGACTGATTGCAGGCGTTCAACAAGGCCTTCAGGGACAGGGGATAGGCATCCGGCGTGCTGAGCCGCTTCTCCAGGAGACAGCCGAGAACCCGGAATTCGAGGGGTGCGAGGAGAGGGCGACTCATGAGGGTATTGAGCCATGGAGGGAAACCCAGGGGTAGCCGGCGATTTCCGGTTGCGCGGGGGCGATATTGCCTCGTATCGTGATGTTAAATCCTGGAGCTCTCATGCCTCCCTACCGTCTGCTCGCCCTGGGGCTCATCGCCCTTTCGATTCAGGCCCAGGCCCCTGCCAAGGCACCGGGGCCTGCCCGTTTCGAGTTCGGCATCCCCGACAAGCCCTTCACCAGCGAGGTGGCCAGGCTCATGCGAGAGATCGCGGAGCATTCACAGGCCCTGGGCAACCTGGAGGAGCTGGCCGATGACATCGGTCCGCGCCTCACGGGCTCGGAGCGCCTGCGCCAGGCGGAGGCCTGGGCCCTAAAGAAATGCCAGGCCTACGGGGCGGTGAACATCCACCTGGAGGATTATGACTTCGGGCCAACCTGGACCCGGGGCCGCGACAGGGGCCGGCTGCTGAACCTCAATGGCATGGAGCTGCATCTGGCCGCCATGGCCTGGAGCACAAGCACGAGGGGACCCGTGAGGGGCGAGGTGGCCCTGCTTCAGGCCAAGACCCTGGCAGAACTCAAGGCTCAGCTGCCCGGCCTGGAGGGGCGGATCGTGCTGATGGGGGCGCTGCCCAGGCCTGAAGGCCAAGCTGATCGAAGGGCCTTCCGACAGGAGGTGATGGAGCTGTTGCAGGGGCTCAAGGCGAAGGCCCTCCTGCGCAGCTCCGGGCGGCCCGGCGACCTGCTGAACATGGGGGGCGGACCCAAGGCCCGCCTGGGCAGCGCAAAGGTCCCCACGGCCTTCCTGTCGGGAGAGCAGGCCGACCAGCTGGAGCGTCAGGTGAAGCGGGGCCTGCACCCACAGCTTGAACTGGAGATCGCCGGGGAAACCGCCCGAACAGCCACCCAGGCGCACAATGTGGTGGCCGAGATCCGAGGCTCGGAGTGGCCCACCCAGGTTGTGATCCTGGGAGCCCACCTGGATTCCTGGGATCTGGGCACGGGCGCCACGGACAACGGCACGGGCACGGTGGCGGTCATGGAGGCCCTGCGAGCCATGCAGGCCCTGGGCCTGAAGCCCCGGCGCACCCTGCGGGTGGTGCTATTCAGCGGTGAGGAGCAGGGTCTTCTGGGCAGCCGGGCCTACGCCACCGCCCACGCCGCGGAGGCGGCAGACCTGCAGGCGGTGCTGGTGGATGACATGGGCACGGGCCGCATCCTTGGCTGGCCGGACATGGGCCAGGAGGCCTGGCGCGGCCCCCTGGCGCTGGCCATGGCGCCCGCCAACAACCTTGGCTGCCGGGAGATCGGGGCCTTCCTTCAGCCCGGCGACACGGACCACTGGCCATTCTACCAAATGGGCGTGCCGGCCTTCGCGGCGATCCAGGACCCGGTGGACTACCTGAAGACCACGCACCACAGCCAGGCGGACACCTTCACCCATGTGATTCCCGCTGACCTGATCCAGGGGGCGCAAGTTATGGCGGCCACCGCCTGGGGCTTCCTGAACATGCCCGAGCGGGTTCCCCACATCCCCCCAGCGGGCAGGACGGAACGCCCCTGAGCCACCCGATTCCCAGCCTGCCATAGGGATAGAAGGACTAGCGCCCCACGATGCCCGTGACGGGGCTGCTGGCGCTGGCATAGAGGCGACGGGGCATGCGGCCGCTTTCGAAAGCCAGGCGGCCGGCCATCACGGCGTGATCCATGGCCTGGGCCATCCGGGTGGGTTCCCCCGCCTCCGCCACCGCGGTGTTCATGAGCACACCGTCGGCGCCCAGCTCCATGGCCACGGCCGCGTCGGAGGCGGTGCCCACGCCCGCGTCCACGATCATGGGCAGCTTATAGGCCTCCACCACCTCCTTGATGAGCGGCAGGGTCATGGGGTTCTGTACGCCCAGGCCCGAGCCGATGGCACTGCCCAGGGGCATCACGGCGGCGCACCCCGCATCGCAAAGCTTCCGGGCGAGGATGGGATCGGCGTTCACATAGGGCAGCACCGTGAAGCCCTCCTTCACGAGGGTCTTCGCGGCTTCCAGCGTCTCCTCGTTGTCGGGGTAGAGGCTCTTCGGGTCGCCGATGACCTCCAGCTTCACCCAGTCGGTCTGCAGGGCCTCCCGGGCCAGGCGAGCCACGCGCAGGGCCTCCTCGCGGGTGTAGCAGCCGGCGGTGTTGGGCAGCAGGGTGATGTCCTTGGGG
>JBBIHT010000220.1:0-4116 GCA_037446845.1 Geothrix sp.
ATGAAGAAGCGTTCCAGGCAACAGGCCATCCTGCTCCCTCGCCAGGTGGCGATGTACCTCGCCCGGGAGGTTTCCTCCGTTCCATACACCGAAATCGGCAAATGCTTCAGCATGCATCACTCAACCGTCATGAATGCCATCGAGTCTGTTCGGCAGCGCATGAACCGCGATCCCGAATTCCACAAAATGGTCGAAGCATTGTTGAATAGTATTCATTGACATTATTTTGTTTAACAGCTTTTCCACACGCTCTGGGGTCTTCTAGTGCACAGATCCCGTTTCGGGGCACGCCTGGAAGTCTGGACCGGGCCGTTTCAGCAGGTCCCCAGCGCCTTTCCACAGGCTGTCCTGGGCAAGGAAACTCCGGTAGGATGGGACTTTGACACAGCTTTCCACAGGTTGCCCCGGTCCTCAGCATCATCAAGGGTGAATCATGAGTCTTCAATTACAGATCTCTAAAGACCGATTGGACCGGACCCTGGGTCTGCTGAAGCATGCCCTTGACCGTCGGGTCACTCTCCCTATCCTCCAGCACATCCTCGTGGATGTTCGTCCCAAGGAAGTGATTCTCAAGGCCACCGACATGGAGCTGGCCTTCGAGGCCAGGATCCCCGGCGAGGGCCAGGGGGAATGGACCATGGCCATTCCCGGCAAGAAGTTCATAGAAACCGTCCGGGTTTTCCCTGAGGGTCTGCTGACCCTGGAATGCCCCGATGGCGGTGGGCGGCTGTGGCTGCGCGCGAAAGGCATGAACTCGGAACACAACATTCAGCCCGGAGAGGGCTTTCCTGAGCTTCCTAGCCCCGGCAAGGAATTGCCCGTGCTGAAGATCCCCGTGTTGCGGCTCAGGCGGGCGATCCAGCTGGGCTCCATCGCGGTCAGCCGGGATGCAACGAAACCGACGCTTTCCGCTGTATTGCTGCACCTCACCCGACACCATGTGCGCGTGGTTTCCACCGACGGGTTTCGGCTGGCCGTGGCCGAGGTACCTTGCGAGACGACCCTCAAGGAGGAGGTGCGCCTCATCGTTCCGAAACGCGCCCTGGACCTCATCCCGACCCTACTGGGAGACGATGGCGAGGTGGAACTCTGCTGGGATGGCACCACCCTCTACCTGGATCAGCCTGGGCTCAAGTTCAGCACCCGTCTCGTCACGGGCAACTATCCCGCCTATGAAAAGGTGCTTCCCAGTGAACTGCCCAAGCGCGTGATCATGGATCGCGAGGATTTCATGAAGACCCTGCGTTTCGTGGGGTTGAAGAAGGACGACTACAACAAGAATGTGCGCCTGTTCTACGAGTTCCCCAATTTGCGGACCGTTTTCCAGCACCCCGATGAGGGCGTGAACCAGGCGACCCTGCCCTTCACAGGAGAAGAACAGTCCTTCGAACTGGCCTTCAACATTGACTACCTCACGGAATTGCTGGAGCGGCTGCCGGGCGAGGAGGTTGTGTACCAGTTCAAGGATGAGGTCGGGCAGGGGATCTTCATGTCCCCCAGCCTGGAGGATTTCTCCTTCAGCTATGTCCTCATGCCGGTTCGGTTCGCCACCAGCACCACGGCCTGAGGGCACCGACCACCCCCAGGCACCCCTCGACCATCTCGAACACCCCTGCCTTGCCCCGCCCCAGAATTGTTAAAAAGTGAGTCTGAATGTCTGAAGAAGTCCTTGGCGCCCGCGTTCACACACCCCAGGAAACCAACAGCTACACCGCCGACAACATCACGGTCCTGAGGGACCTTGAGGCCGTCCGCAAGCGGCCCGGCATGTACATCGGAGATACCGATGATGGCAGCGGCCTGCATCACATGGTCTACGAAGTGGTGGACAATTCCATTGACGAGGCCCTGGCGGGCTTCTGTAGCCGGGTGGATGTCATACTGCACGGTGACGGCAGCTGCTCCGTCGAGGACAACGGCCGGGGCATCCCCGTGGACCTCCACAAGGAGGAAGGACGCAGTGCCGCCGAAGTGATCATGACCGTTCTTCACGCGGGCGGGAAATTCGATAACACCAGCACCGACGGGAAGAACGCCTACAAGGTGTCCGGTGGTCTGCATGGCGTGGGTGTGTCCTGTGTGAACGCCTTGTCCTCCAAGCTGTGGCTCACGGTCTGGAAGGATGGGCAGGAGCACGCCATGACCTTCACCCAAGGCAAGGCGGACGCCCCGCTGAAGCAGGTGGGTCCCACGGCTCGGCGCGGCACCCGGGTTCGCTTCGTGCCCGATCCCGAGGTGTTCAACAATGTGCTGGACTTCAGCTTCGACACCCTGAGCCAGCGCCTCCGGGAGCTCAGCTACCTCAACCAGGGCGTGCATGTGCGCATCACGGACGAGCGCACCGGCGATGTGAACGATTTCATGAATTCCGGCGGCATCAGCGCGTTTGTGGAACATCTCAACCGCAACAAGCCCGTGCTCCACAAGCCCCCCATCCTCATCAAGGACGAGAAGCTGGACACGATCGTGGAGGTGGCGCTCCAGTGGAATGATTCCTACCAGGAAACCCTTCTCTGCTTCACCAACAACATCCGCAACCGCGATGGTGGCGCCCACCTGGAGGGCTTCAGGGCGGCCATGACCCGGGTCATCAACGCCTATGCCGAAAAAAACAACCTGCTCAAGGGTGCCAAGGTGGCCTTGACGGGTGAGGATGTCCGGGAGGGCCTGACCGCGGTCCTGAGTGCCAAAGTTCCTGACCCCAAGTTTTCGAGTCAGACCAAGGATCGCCTGGTCTCCAGCGAGGTGAAGGGCATCGTCCAGACCATCGTCTACGAGCGGTTGTCCAGTTTCTTCGAGGAAAATCCCCGGGAGGCCAAGGCCATCCTGGAGAAGGCCATCGAGGCCGCCCGGGCCCGGGAGGCGGCCCGCAAGGCCCGGGACCTGACCCGGCGCAAGGGCGCCCTGGATGGTGGTGGCCTGCCGGGCAAGCTGGCGGATTGCCAGGAAAAGGATCCGGCCCTTTCGGAGATCTTTCTGGTGGAGGGAGATTCCGCCGGCGGCAGCGCCAAGCAGGGCCGGAACCGGGCCACCCAGGCCATCCTGCCCCTCAAGGGCAAGGTGCTCAATGTGGAGAAGGCCCGGTTCGACAAGATCCTCAGCCATAACGAACTGCGAGTGCTCATCCAGGCCCTGGGCACGGGCATTGGCAAGGAGGAGTTCAAGGTCGAGAACCTTCGTTATCACAAAATCGTGCTCATGACCGATGCCGATGTGGACGGCTCCCATATCCGCACCCTGCTCCTCACCTTTTTCTATCGCCAGATGCCTGAGCTGGTGGAGCGGGGCCACCTGTACATCGCCCAGCCCCCCCTCTTCAAGGTGAAGAAGGGCAAGTCCGAGAAATACCTGAAGGATGAACGGGCCTTAGAGGAATTCCTCTTCCACAAGGCCCTGGACGGCTGGAGCCTGGGCCTGCCCGATGGCACCGAGCACCGGGGGGCCACCCTGGTGCGCGAGATGAAGAAATGGGGTGAGGTGAAGCATCTGTATGGAAAGCTGGATCGCCGTGGTTATGCCCGCCCCCTGGTGGACCTGCTTCTGCAGGAGGGTTTCCTGGACCCGGACCGGTTTGAAACCCGCGAAGGCCTGGAGGATCTGGCCCGGGCCATCTCGAAGGAGAACCTGGGCGTTTGTGAGACCGAAACCACGGAGGCCGTCGAAATCGAGGGGGAACTCCTGCCGGCCACCCACCGCCTGCGGGTGGTCCGCATGCACTTGAGCCGGCCCATCACCCTGTGGCTGGATGCGCAGGTGGCCCACTGGGGCGAGTTCCGCCGCCTGGCGGCCCTGCATGCGGACCTGGCGAGTTTCTCGGGCGGGGACCTCCGCCTGCGTCGCCTCAAGGAGACCAAGGGACAGGCCAAGGACAAGGATCCCGGGGAAGAGGCTGAGGAGGCTTCCGGCCTGGGCAAGGAACAAGTCTTCACGGACCCCGAAGCCATGCTGGCCGTGGTGCTTGATGAGGGCAAGCGGGGCCTGGGTATCCAGCGCTACAAGGGCCTGGGCGAAATGAACCCCGAACAGCTCTGGGAAACCACCATGAACCCCGAACTGCGGACCCTCCTGCAGGTGCGTGTGGATGATGCCGTCCAGGCGGACGAGATCTTCAACGTG
>JBBIHT010000221.1:0-4112 GCA_037446845.1 Geothrix sp.
CCGGCCCGGCCTTGGATTGGACCTGGGTCCGGGCCTTGGCCAGGGCGGCCTCATCCATGGGTGGCAGGGCGATCTGCCCGCGCCAGCGGTTCACATTGGCCAATTCGCCGCCGGCAGGGCCTGGAAGCACCACGACAGTGGCTTCCACGCGGCCGGCCAGGGGTGCCTTGAGGGTGGCGTAACGCATGCCGTCACCCGGGGTTTCGCTCCAGCCCCTGGGCAGGGACCAGTGAAGCCCGCCGGCCTGGGGCTTGGGTGATTCTGGAATGTCCGGTGCGCCCTGGGCCATGCCAGCCATGTCCCCCATGGGGGTGGCGGAGGCGGCCTCCTTGGGCACTCGGTAGTGCTGGACCTGTTCCTGGCGGCAACCCAGCACCAGGGCCAGCAGGCCAGCCGAAGCAGCCAGCATGCTGAAGGAAGAACGGAGCAGGGGATGGTTCGTAGGTTTCGGCAAGGGAATCCTCTCCAAGGCACCTAAAGGTTAGCTGACCTTCCAGCAGCCACGCAGGTGACTTTGGACACCAAATCGCTAGATACTAGGGCCTACAAGGGTTTGGTGACATCCGTGTGACAGTCTGGGGCCAGGGAGCGCAGTACTTCATCCAGGCTTCGGGCCAGTTGGCGATCCCGTTCTGTGATCCCACCGGCATCATGAGTGGTGAGGCTGATGCGCACATAACCCCAGCCGAAGGCCAAATCCGGGTGGTGCCCCAGGGCTTCGGAAGGAGCCACCAGGGCACTGACAATGCGGAAGGATTCCAGGAAGTCGCGGGTCTGGAGGGTTCGGGTCAGCGCCTCCTGCGATTCGATCCAGCTCATGTTCGCGCCTCCAGTTCCTGCAGTTCAGCCTGGAGCAGCCATTCCTCGGGAAAGGCCGTGGCTCGTCGGCGGAGGGAGTCGAGCCGACCCCGGCTGGTTTCCCTCTCCTCCCGGACTTCCTGGTACAGATCGGCCAACACACTGGGCAGGGACATCACCTTGTGGGCCCGCGCCTCCGTCTCGCCCTCCCCTTCGGCCTGGGCCGAAGGCTGGCCAAACCAGTGCTCCCAGCCTCCGGGGTCCGCGGGGCCTCCGGCCACGGAGGGCAGGGCCTGGCTCAGGAACAGCAGGGCCCAGCTGGGGAGATCCAGGGGGCGCCCATCCTGGTGTCCCCTCAGGTTGATCACCTCGTACTCGCCCACCCGGAAGCCCGTGAGGAAGAGTCCCGAGGGCAGGTCCAGCGTGAAGGGGCCGTGGTCAGGCAGGGAACCGGAGCCCAAGGCCACCAGCGCCTCTCCGGGCCAGGGGCGCCCCTCCGCCGCACCCTTTCGCGACACGAGTACGGGGCCCTCCAGCCGTGCGAGGGCCGTGGCAAGCCCCGGGGCCAGCTCCTGGCGCGCGGGAATGCGGGCTACGACTTTGCCCGACAACTCCAGACCGTTGTCCAGGACCAGGTGGTTCACCGTGCGGGCCCGACGAGCCTCCTCGAGGCCGTGATCCCCCCCGCGCCGCCAGCCCAGGGTCGCCTCGAAGGCAAGCAGGACCTCGAACAGCTGATCGAAATCCTTGGCCACGAATAACTGCGGCTGCATGCGGGTGATGTCGTATTCCGTATCGGCGCAGGCAAGACTGAGCGGCCACTTCTTCACGGCAGGCGTCAGGCAGTGGGTGGCTTCCCCGAGGCTGCTCAGCAGGCCTGCTCCATAGATCTTCGGATGGTCCAGGTCGCCCACCAGCCCGTACTCGGCGGTCCACCAGTAGAGGCGGCTGGCCCGGGTGCTCTCGCTCACATAGCGGCGGCTCGCGGTGGCGGCCAGCAGACGCTCCTCCGCCAGGCGGCCCTCCTCGGGGGTGGCCTCGGGATCCTCCTTGACCACGCTGAGGTTGCGAATGGCCTCGTACACTGCCTGGTCTTCCACCGAGGCGATGGCCCGGAAACCCGCCTCGCCACACCGTTTGAGATACTGCGAGTACTTCAGGTCGGCCAGGATCGGGGCATGGCCGGCGCTCTCGTGGACGATATCCGGGGCCGGCGTGTACTCGATGTGCTCGTGGCTGCGGATATCGGCAGCGATGGCCAGCACGCCCAGGGATTGCAGCTCGGTGAACACCGCAGGTGGAATGAAGCCCCGTACCGCCACCGCAGACCACCCCAGCTGGCCCAGCTTCTCATTCATCTCGTCCAGGCTCGGGATCCGCTCCAGCCCAATTCCGGTGGCAACCAGGCCTGACAGGTAGCTGGCGTGGGCCTTGTCCTTGAGGTGTCCGGTGAGTTTGTGGAGGATGTGCCGCCAGACGGCGTGGTCCCGGGGGGTGTAGGCGTCGTGGTCCTGCTCCACCACGAAGCGGCGCAGGTGGGCGGGGAGGCGATCCATGGCACGCTGGGTGGGGGTCAAGCGGGACTCCAGGGGTAGCTCCAGCCTACTGTCGGGACAACCATCCCGGGAGGGCAAATCGGAGGCGGGGGACGAATCCCGGGCGCTTGGGGTAGGCTCAAGCGATGAATCCCGTGCCGCCCTTCGACCCCTGGGAACCCTATCGCGATCTTCGTTTCGCGGGGTCGCGGCGGCACCCCGAGCACGGGGAGTGCTTCATCGCCGAGGGCCGGATCCTGGTGGAGGATCTCCTGCGGGCCGCCGGGGCGGGCCAGGTGCAGGTCGTCTCTGTGGCCGCCACCACCAGGGCCGCCAGGGGGGTGCAGGAGCGGATGCCCCCGGGGGCCGAACTCCTGGTGGCACCGGAAGCGGAGCTGCAGGACCTGGCAGGCTTCGCCTTCCATCGAGGGCTCATGGCCTGCGTGCGGGTTCCAGCACCGCCACCCATGGAGGACCTCCCCCGGATCGAGCGGCTGCTGGTCCTGCCACGGCTCTATGACAACGAAAATCTGGGACTGCTGCTGCGCAGCGCCGCTGCCCTGGGCCTCCACGGTGTGCTGGCTGGACCGGGCCCAGGCCTCTGGAATCGCCGTACGGTTCGGGTATCCATGGGGGCCGTATGGCGCATTCCCGTCTGGCGCCTGGAGGATCCCTGGGCACCACTGGCCACCTGGAGGGCGGCGAACCCCCGGGGCGAGGTGGTGGCCGCCGCGCTCACCGAGAAAGCCCAGGATGTCCGCACCTGGCGCCCCAACACCCGCTGCGCCCTGGTCATGGGGTCGGAGGACACGGGGCTGGATGCGGCCCAGCTGGCGCAGTGCGATCGTGCCGTGGCCATCCCCATGGCCTCAGGCATGGACAGCCTCAATGTGGCCGCGGCGGGGGCGATCCTCATGTTCCGCATGACGGAGCCCGCCGAGTCCTGATCGAAGCGAGGGGTGGGGGCTGCTCCAGGGCGGCTGGTATGCCCACCTCCAGGGCATACACCGCGACTTCATCACCCGGTGCCATTTCCCTGTTTCCACTGAAGCGGAAGTCCAGGGCCTCCAGCAGGCGGATGGAGGCCCGATTCTCGGGCGACACGATGGCCAGGAAGTTGACTAGCCCCAGGTCCCCGCGGCCGAAGGCCAGGCAGGCGGCTGAAGCCTCCCGGGCATAGCCCTGGCCCCAGAACTCCGGCAGGAAGGCATAGCCCAGATCCACTGCTGGCAAGGCGTCACGCTTGATGAGGCCACACATGCCCATGGGCATAGAGGTGGCCTGGTGTTCCACCATCCACAGACCGTGACCATGGGTCTGGTAGCTGGCCATGGGCCCGGTCCGGAGGTAGTCCTTCGCCTGGTCGAGGGTGCGCACCCCCTTGTCGCCGATGTTCTGGATGAAGGAGGGCTCGTTTAGCAATCGCAGGATGAAGGCTGCGTCCTCCAGGAGGAAAGGACGGATGGTCAGGCGGGGAGTGGTGAGTGGCAACATGGGTACCACCTCAGCACGGATGCCATCTCTGTTCTAGAGTTGAAAGACCCGCATCAAGGAGCCCCCATGTCCCTCGTCAAGGCCTATGCCACCCCTTCCGCCGGCGCCCCCCTGGAGCCGTTCCAGGTCGAGCGCAGAGAGGTGGGGCCCAGGGATGTGCAGATCGAGATCGCCTACTGCGGCATCTGCCATTCGGACATCCACCAGGTGCGCGACGAGTGGGGCGGATCGAAGTACCCCATGGTGCCCGGCCACGAGATCGTGGGCCGCGTCACCGCCGTGGGC
>JBBIHT010000222.1:0-4103 GCA_037446845.1 Geothrix sp.
ACGGGTGGCACTGCCGCGAGCACCCTCGGGGCGGGAATCCCCCGCAGGCAGGCGGCTGTCGCTTTCCAGGCGATTGAGAATCACCTTCACATGCTCGCCCCACCGCTGATCCAGGTAGGCGCCGGCACTGCGGCTGTAGGCGCGGCCGTCCCCACCCAGGAGCAGGGCATCCGTGGCCATCAAGGTCAGGTTCGAGCCCTTGGCATCGGTATCCACATGGGTGGCCAGGGCCAAGTCACGGGTTTCCAGGCCATCGGACCCGAGCACCCCCTCGGTGGCCAGGGAGGCGCCCCCGGCCTTGTCCTGGGCGAGGACCGCGCCCCAGCTTCCCCAGGAAGCCCGTCCCGTGGCCTTGATCCCGTACTCCGGCTCCAGGATGGAACGGCTCGCAAATTGCTGCTGGGCCCCGCTCACCTTGAAGATTTCCAGTCCCTCCTGGAAGAAGGGTCGCTTCTCGGGAAACTGGTACTTGAAACGGCTGTTGATGATCAAGGGATCAATGTCAGCCTCCACCGCCGAGAAATCCGGGCGGTAGGTGCCATCCAAGGTGAACGCCTGGCCCGAGTATCGCAGGTCCAGCCCCGGGCGGACTTCCTGCACAGGGTGGCCCAGGGTACCTTCGGCCACCGATTCGGTCTGACGAGCCGTGAAGGTGGGGATCACCAGGAAGGGGGCGCCGCCATTGACTTCAGGGGCCCCGGTAATCTTGGCCAACTGGCACAAGTCACAGGAATTATTCTGGTCCTGCTGGGGCCAGGCCACCCGGTAGCCGCGCCCATCGGGGTGATAGCGGCTGATGCGAAGGCCCCAGGCACCGGGCACCCGGCGCAGGCTGGTGAAGGGAATGCGGAACTTCACCAGGTAGCCATAGGCGGTCCGAACGCCCGCGGAGTCCCACAGCAGATCGTAGGAATCGCTCCAGCTGTTGGGTGTCACCAGGGCATCTGATTGAACCCCCAGGGCATTGCAGCTGAGGCTCACGGCCGCCTGGCCCTTGCCGGTGGCATCCAGGTCCACGGTGATGGTGTCCTGGTTTCCGGTGATATTGTCCCGGCGGCCAGGGAAGGTCCGAATGCTGCCCGGCAGCGGATTATGGGCCTCCACGGCCACATAGAGTCCATCCGGTCCCCAGGCCAGGTAGGCCACCGTGTCCACCACCAGTTTGCCTTTGTCCTCGGGATACCAGGGGCCGAAGGCGGTGATGCGCAGGGCTCCCTCCCAGCCCTCTAGGCCCATCGAGCGGGCAATGTCCGGGGCTTTCGCCAGCCGGGGCAGGACAAGGGTGGGCGTGGGGTCCTGGGCGTTCAGAAAGAGACAGGCCACACCCAGCCAAAACCATCCACGCACAGATACCCACCTTCCCGGAAACCGCTGATCTTTCCATATTGCATGAAGCGACTCTGGAGTTCAAAACCCCTTGGTCTGCAAACGGCGGTCGTTCCTAGTACCGGCAGGCAACATCACCCTTTGCCCAGGCCTGGCAGGCAAGGCGCTGCTCCGGCTGGGCCTTCAGGATGCCCAGCACCCTGCTCTCGGTAATGCCTCGCACGCTCAGGTGCTCAGCACCCTCGGTGATGGTGACGAGGCAGGTGCCACAGCGGGCATGCCCCCCGCAACGGTGGGGCAAGGGCACCCCCGCTTTGGCACTGGCCGCCAGCAGGGCCGTTTCCTGCTCGCATTCGGCAGCACCAGAGGTCTTGCCATCAAAACGGATGGTATGCATGGACTACCCATTAGTCAAAAAAGAAAAAAAGATGGAAGATCCCGACCCTCCACTCTACCAGCGGAGGAACGCGGGGACGGAAGGATGCCTCGCCAGCCACCCTGTTGCCACCTGCATTCCTGGCGACGCGCCCTAGCCCTGGGCCACCATCCAGAGGTCGGTGGGGTCCGGGTGCAGCAACCAGTTGGAAACCACGGGCCGCCGGGTCCAGGCACCCAAGGCCAGTTCCTGATCCAGTTGGCCCGCACCCCAGCCCGCATAGCCCAGGAACAACCGGTAGCAGGCCGTGGGGTCCGCTAGCAGGGACTCCAGGAGGTCCTTGCGATGGCTTACGAAATGGGTCAGGTCCACCACGGTATCCTCCTCTTCCGGCAGGCCACCCTGGACCAGGAGGATGCCCCGCTGGGGATCCACGGGCCCGCCACGCCAGGCGGTGGCTTCCTCGGAACCTCCGTACGCCAGGCCTCCATCCGCGCTCACCTGGGCCAGGGTCAGCGGCAGGGAGCGGTTCAGGATCAGCCCCAGGGCACCTTCCTCGTCGTGCTCCACCAGGAGGACAACGCTATGAAGGAAGTTGGGATCCAGGAGCGCGGGACTGGCCACCAGGAGGCAAGGGGCATCGTAGGTCATGATGCCGATGATCATAGCCCAAGGCAGCCGCTAGTCTGGAAGGATGAGTCGCCCCCTTCCTTCCCAACTCGGCGCCCTCTCCCAGGGCCTGGCCCTGCTCCTGCGCCATCCGGCCCTGGCGCTCTGCCTGGCTCTGCTGGCCATGCTACTCACCCAGATGGCGCCCGCCCTTGAACTGGCCGCAGGTGCGGGGCCCAGCCTGCTGCTCCAGCCTCTTTTCGGCCTGGTGGCCCTCCTGCCCATGGAAATGTATTTTCTGCCGCGGCTCCTGGCCCAGCTGGATGCGGAAGTGCTTGATCAGCCTGGAAACCCGGCCACCGCCTGGCGCAACCGCTTCGAGGAAAGATGGCTGCTCAGTTTCCTGGCCCGCATCGGCCTTTCTATTGTCATCGGATTGGGCCTGTTGCTGTTCCTGGTCCCTGGCCTCATCGTGCTGACGCTGTTCGGCTGGATTCCCACACGGATCCTCCTGCGGGGTGATTCCCTCCAGGATGCCCTGCGCTGGAGCCAGGGCGCCATGACCCGGCACTGGGCGCGCATCGTCCAGGCAGTGCTGGCGGTCATTCTGGTGGCCCTGGTCTACCAGCTGGGCGCGGGTTGGTTGCTGGCGCACCTGCTGCCTGCCTCGCCGCCGGACCTGGGGCCGGACGCCTTCCTGCGACTGAAACACCCAGCCTTCTGGGTGTTCAACCTCCTGGGAGGCGCACTGAACCTCTGGATCAGTTGCACCCTGCTGGCCCTCTACCACCGCCTGGAGGCTGCGGTGATGCATCCCCTGGGCGAGGGATAGGGCCCCTGGTTCAGTTCTCGACGAAGTACCCCGGGTCCTCCATCTCCACCAGAGCGCCGGCCTGCAACTGGGCCTGCTGGTCAGGGCTCAGGGCCAGGACTTGCCAGCGGGGATCACTGCGACCGTTGAAGAAGTGCGCGGAGGCCTCCGCGGCGTCGTAGGCCTCGCGGCTGGTCCAGAGGTGCACCCAGCCCACATGGTTCACCCGTGCCCAGATCCTCATGTGCAGGGGCCTCCCGCCAATCCTTCTTTCCGCAGCACCGAGACACCGTGCTCGAGCAGCGGCCATGCCAGCTGGATCTGCTCCAGGGCCGCCGCCGGGCGGCCCGAGAGGTTGAGGATCACGGTGTGGCCCCCGATGCCGCACACCGCCCGGCTGGCAAAGGCGAGGGGATGGCCTCCCTTGGCCCGGATCAATTCGCAGATGCCGGGCGCCTCCCGCTCGATGACCCGGCGCGTAGCCTCGGGGGTGGTGTCCCGGGAACCGAAGCCGGTCCCGCCGCAGGTGAGCACCAGGGGCACACCGTCGGCCACGGCCCGCCTCAGGTCCGCTTCCAGGGCCTGGGGATCGTCCGGCATCAGGGAGGCTGAGAGCGCCTTCACGCCCTGCCCCTTCAGCCACCCCATGAGCAGAGGGGTGGACTGGTCCTGGTACTCCCCCCGGGAAGCCCGGTCAGACAGCGTGACAAGGTGGACGCGGTCCATGGGCACCTCCGCAGCGGGATCAGGGTCAGCCTTGAGCATGCCACAGGCCCTGGGTCAGTGCCTTGCCCAACCCAGCACCCAGAGCACGCCCAGCATGGCCAGGGCGTCGCGGTCCTCGGGATCCATCCGGTCATTGCGTTGGCGCAGTTCCTCAGGTCCGGGACCTCGCATCACCACACGATGCGACGCCCGACCGGGATCCTCCAGCAGCACCCAATCCGGGGCCGTGCGGCCCACCACGGCCGCGCCGATGGT
>JBBIHT010000223.1:0-4081 GCA_037446845.1 Geothrix sp.
CCCAAGGGATGCTGGCTCTGGAAAAGGGGATCATCGACGCCTACTGCGGCGACGGAACCCATCTGGGCGGCCTGAAGGCCAAGGCTGAGGGACGCTAGGACGAGGGTCAGGGCGGCAAGACGCATGGGGGTACTCCGGCTGGGACGGAAAAGCCTGCTTCGCTAGGCCTCCTGAGGGGGGGCACCCCGGGTTTTGGTGAAAGGAACAGTCCACTCCCAGTCTATCGGGCCGAGGGTGGGTTGAAAATGCAAATGTTTTCCAACTAGTGTTCAACGACCGTGGGCGCAGGCGGTCCCCAGGGTGGAGTTGTCAGGGCTGCCAGGGGCACTCGGACCACGGCAGGACCACCGTCCCCCGGCTTCCACCCTCCTTGCGGAGGAGTCGGGCCGGGCCCAGGCTCATGCCGTGGCTCACCGCCTTCAGCATGTCGTAGAGCACTAGCAGGCCCACGGTCACACCGGCCAGGGCCTCCATCTCGATGCCCGTGCGGCCTTCGCAGCTCACGGCCACACGCAACCAGGCCCGGCGGCTCACCGGGTCCCAGTGCTGGAGGACATCCACCTCCTCGATGGCCAGGGGGTGGGCCAGGGGGATGAGGTCCGCGGCGCGCTTGACACCTCCCACGGCCCCGATGCGCGCCACGGACCAGGGATCGCCCTTGGGGCCCCCGCCCCGGGACAGGGCCTGGGCGGCGGGTTCATCCAGTTCCAGGTAGCCGGCCGCCACCGCCTGTCGGCGGGTCACGGCCTTGGCCGAGACGTCCACCATGACGGGACGCCCTTCGGTGTCGAGATGGGTCAGTGCAGCCATCAATCCCCCCACGCCAGGAGAATATCCCTCAGGGCCGCCGTATCCGGGGCATAGGCCCGGGGACCACAGGCGGCTAGGGCCTCTTGCGGGTAGAACCCATGGCCCACGGCCAGGCTGGGCACCCCGGCCCTCCGGGCCATCTCCAGATCGAACGGCGTGTCACCCACCATGAGCAGGTCCTCGGCTCCCAGGCCGCTGAGGGCCTGCAGCCGCTCCAGGGATTCGGGATGGGGTTTTCCGTGGGTGACCTCGTCCGGGGTGATGATGGGATTGAAGAAGGGCTCCCAATGCCATCGGGCCATCTGACGCAGGAGTGGCACTCGGCGCTTGGAGGTGACCACGGCCATGCGCTGGCCCTGGCTGTGCAAATCCCGCAGGAGTTCCGGGATGCCCGGGAAGGGACGCAGAAGATGCTCCTGCTCCGCATGGCCGAAACTGCGGTAGGCCGTGAGCACTTCTGGCATCCCCAGGCCCAGGGGGCCGAAGGTATGCTGAATCCCCGCTTCCACCGGCAGGCCCACATATTTCAGCCACTCTGCCATGAGGCTCCGGGGCTGCCCCAGGGCGTCCAGGGCGTGGGTCATGCCCGCCTCGATGAGGGGACGGCTGTCCACCAGGGTGCCGTCAAAGTCCCAGGCGATGAGTTTCAAGGAAGCCTCCTGGCTTTCATCATGTCAGGGCCCTTCAGGCGGGGGCAGGGGCCTACTCGAACGAAGCTTGTTTGTTCCGGGACAGAAGGCCTGACCCCCGGTAGAATTAACCTCTCTTTTGGAGTCAATGGCATGGCCGAGGCCAGACACTGGAGTTTGCTGAACACCTCCTTCCTCACGGGCACCCTGGCCCTGGCGCTCCTGGCCGTGCCCTGGCGCCTGGCCACCCACGGGCTCAGTCTCGGGGAAGGGCTGGTCTTCCTGGCCATGACCTTCGCCGTGGGCACCGCCATCAGCGCCGGCTACCACCGCCTCTTCAGCCACCGGGCCTATCAGGCTTCCTGGCCCATGCGGCTCCTCTTCCTGTGCCTTGGCGCCGCGGCGTTCGAGAACTCGGCCCTGAAGTGGTCCAGCGATCACCGGGTACACCATCAGCGGGTGGACACCGACGAGGATCCCTACGCCATCGGGCGGGGTTTCTGGTTCGCGCACTGGACCTGGGTCATGGAAGACAGGGATCTTCCCCTCGCCGGGGTCACGGATCTGGAGAAGGATCCCCTGGTGCGCTGGCAGCACCGCCACCACTTCCTCATCGGCGCAGTGGTGGCCCTCATCCCGGTGGGCATCGGGGTCATCACGGGCAATATCCTTGGCCACTTGGTGTTCGGTCTCCTGCTACGCATCGTGGTGAACCATCACACTACCTTCCTCATCAACAGCGCGGCCCATGTGTTCGGCAGCCGGCCCTACACCGAGGCCAACTCGGCCCGGGACAACTGGCTGCTGGCGCCCCTCACCTATGGGGAGGGCTACCACAACTTCCACCACAAGTGGCAATGGGACTACCGCAACGGGGCCCTGTGGTACCAGTGGGACACCACCAAATGGCTGCTCAATGGCCTGTCCTGGCTGGGCCTGGTGGGCCGCTTCCGGCGGGTTTCCGCAGCCGCCATGACCCGGGCCCGCCTGCAACTGGAGGAACACCGCCTGCGGGAGCGGCTCCTGCTGGCCAGCCCCGCGGTGGCGTCCCCGATGCGGGTTCGGCTGGCCGCGGCTCGCCTCCGGCTGGATGCCGCCCTGAGCCGCTGGCACGAACGCCAGGAAGCCTGGCGCCGCCGCAACACCGAGCGGCAGGCTCAGAGCACGGCCCCATCCGAATGGAAGGCCGCCCTGGCGATCCAGCGTGCCGAGCTGAAGGAGGCCTGGGCGGAATGGCGGGCGGCCCGCCTGGAAGTGCGGTCTGCGCTGGTGTACGCCTAGAACCGGAACCCGTCTTCGGCCTGTGGGATCATGGATCCCTGTCCTTGGAGCATCGCATGGCCTCGTTTGACCTGATTGTTGTTGGTTCCGGCCCCGGGGGCTACATCGCCGCCATCCGTGGGGCCCAGTTGGGCCTGAGCACGGCCATCGTCGAGAAGGATCCCCTGCTCGGCGGCACCTGCCTGCACCGGGGCTGCATTCCCGCCAAGACCTGGCTGGAAAGCGCCCACCGCTTCGAGCAGATGCTGGACGCCAGCGCCTATGGCATTGACGGCGTGGACGGGAAGGCCCTGAAGCCCAACCTGGAAACCATCGTCAAGCGCAAGGGCCGCATCGTCCTGAAGAACGCCAAGGGCATCGAGTTCCTCATGAAGAAGAACAAGGTGACCGTGCTCAAGGGTCTGGGGAAACTGCTCGGCGGGGGCAAGGTCCAGGTGGAGGGCGAGGTGCACGAAGCCCGGCGCATCATCCTGGCCACGGGCTCGGCCCCCAAGCCCATTCCCGGCCTGGAAACCGATGGCCTGCGGGTGGTCAATAGCGACCACATCCTGGATCTCACCGAACTGCCCAACCACCTGGTGATTCTCGGGGGCGGGGCCATCGGAGTCGAGTTCGCGTCCGTGTTCAGCCGTCTGGGCTCTAAGGTCACCCTGGTGGAGTTCATGGATACGCTACTGCCCCTGGAGGATGGGGATATCGGCACGGAGCTGGCCAAGATTTTCCGCAAGACCTACAAAATGGATGTGCGCACCAAGACCAAGATCACCCGCATCGAGCACCACAAGGATGGCATCCTGTGCCACCTGGAAGGGGAAACGCCCGGCGAAGTGCTGGGCACCCATCTGCTGGTGGCCGTGGGCCGGGCGCCCAGGGTGGAAGGCATTGGCATCGAGGCCACCAAGGCCGTGGTGGACCGCGGTTGCGTGGGCGTGAATTCGTTCATGCAGACGGCGGAGCCAGGTCTCTATGCCATCGGCGATATCGTGCGCACACCCTGGCTGGCCCATGTGGCCAGCGACGAGGGCATCGTGGCTGCCGAGCACGCCGCCCAGAGCCTGGGGAAGGAGGTCCATCCCCACCCCGTGCGCTACGACCGGTTTCCCGCCTGCACCTACTGCGATCCCGAAGTGGGCAGCGTGGGCCTCAGCGAGAAGGCGGCGAAAGAGAAGGGGTACGAGGTGCAGGTGGGCACCTTCCCCTTCGCGCCCATGGCCAAGGCCAACATCGTGGGCGAGCCCCACGGCTTCATCAAGATCGTGGCCGACAAGCAGTACGGCGAGATCCTCGGCATCCACATCCTGGGCCCCAAGGCCACCGAGCTGGTGGCCTCCAGCGTGGCGCTCATGGGCGGCGAGTACACG
>JBBIHT010000224.1:0-4020 GCA_037446845.1 Geothrix sp.
AGCAGAAGCTGGACCTCCTGAACCTGCCCATGGCCGAGGTTACCCATCAGTACATGGAGTATCTCCAGCTCATGGAGGAGTTGAACCTGGAGATCGCCGCGGAGTTCGTGGCCATGGCGGCCCAGCTGCTGCAGATCAAGTCCCGGCTCATGCTGCCCCGCCAGCCGGAAACCTGTGGTGAGGAAGACCCCAGGGAAGCCCTGATCCAGCGGCTGCTGGACTACCAGCAGGTGAAGGCTGCGGCCAGGGTGCTGGGGGACCGGGAATCGGATTGGCAGAAGGTGGCCTTTGCCCCGGGCATGGACCTGGATGCTCACAGGCGGGTCGAGGAGGAACCCATTCGGGCCACCTTGTTTGACCTGCTCGGGGCCTATCGCGATGCCCTCAAGCGCCTGACCCCGCCCCCGCCCATGGAAGTCCGCACCCAACCCAAGTCCCTGGAACAACGGGTTCTGGAAGTGCTCCTGACCCTGAGGGATGGCAGCTGGAAACCCTTCCAGGGATTGCTGGGGCCGGTGTGCAACCGGGAGGAGCTGGTACTCACCTTTCTTGCCTTGTTGGAGCTGGTCCGCACGGGCCGGATCTCGCTGGTCCAGGGCGAGGTCTTCGGGGAAATCCGCATCAAATCCCTGGATGCGGCTTGAACGGCGAAGGCGCTCCCGTTCAACCCGGGTCCTCCTGGTCGGAGGCCCTGGAGACCGCCGCGACGACGGCGCAGTTCCTGGGGCTGGCCCTGGGCTTCGGCTCGCCCCTGGTGGTCGCAAGCCTCATGGGCTTTCGCGTCATTCCCGCTGGACAGCTCTGGGCCCCGGACCCGACGCGGCAGGTGGGCTACCTGTTCACCGGGGTGGTGCTGCTGGCCGGGGCCTGGGGCAACTGGCGGAAGGATCGAATGCTCGCTGGGTTCAGGCACCTTGAGGCCGGCCTGAGGGCTCGGGTACTCCTTCGGGAAACGGTGCTCTACGCGGCACTCTCGGAACTGAGTTGCCTACTGGGCCTGCTTTACTGGATGCTGGCTGGTGTTACGGCGTCGCGGCACGCCTGGGGTTTTGTCCTTCTGACGCCCCTCCTGTCACTGGCGATCGTCCCCCGCATGTCGCGCTGGAAGCGGGCCTTGGAAGGCTGAATTCCTGCAGTATGCTGGGAGCCTTCCTTGCGAGGCTGGCCATGTCCGCACCCAAACCGCCCAAGACGCCTGGCCCTGAGCCGGCACCGGATGTCACCCTGCGCATCAGGGCCGGGGAAACCGAAGATCCCTTCGGAACTCAGCGGCTGACCGTAGCGGAAGTGGCCCAGGCTGGTCGCACCCAGAAACTTCCCGTGGGGGTAGAGCACCCGGGTTCCCCGGAAGGCCCATCGGCGAGTGTGCCTCCGCGCCGCCTGGTCCGGGAGGATGCCCCGGCGGAGGCGGAGGGACTGGCGGCTCCCCGGACTCCGACCTCCCAGACACAGCAGCACCGGGGCTGGAAGCTCCCGGCGTTGCTGATCTCCCTGGTTGTCATCGGCTTGGCTGCCTACTTCCTGCTGGCATCTGGACAGGCCACCAGCCCGGTTAGCGAGACTCCAGTGGCGGCGGCGTCACCCGCCATTCCAGAAGCGGTGGCGGTGTATCTGGGCCGGGCCCAGGCCGGGGACGCCCACGCCATGCGCATGCTGGGCGTGATGTACTACTACGGGCTGAATGTTCCCCAGGACCGCCAGAAGGGACTGGACTGGTACCGGAAGGCCGCGGCCCACGGCAGCGAGGCGGCCCGGGATGAACTCAAAAAGCTGGAGGCTGGCCAGTAGGTGGCTCCCTAGGCCGGAGGCCTGCTTCGCCAGGTCGTGATCTTCCGGGCGGCGGCCTCACCGAGGGCCAGAGTGAGGTCTGCTTCAGAGGCTTCCCGAACTCCCGTGACGCTACCGAAGGCCAGGAGGAGCTTGCGGGCTGTGATCAGGCCGATGCCTGGGATCTGCGTCAATTCGGTCTGGAGTGTCCGCTTGGCTCGCAGGGCACGGTGGTAGGAGATGGCAAACCGGTGAGCCTCGTCGCGGACGCGCTGGAGCAGCTGCAAGACGGGAGATGATCGCGGAATGCGCAGGGGATCGGTGGAACCCGGGCGGAACACCAGTTCTTCCTTTTTTGCCAAGCTACCCAATTCCAGGTGGTCCAGCCCGAGGCCCTGGAGGGCGGCCTCGGCGGCGTGGAGTTGCCCCAGGCCACCGTCAATCAGCACCAGATCCGGGAAGGGCTTGGCCTCGTCCTTCCGGCGCCGGTACCGCCGCGTCACCGCCTCCTGCATGTTGGCGAAATCGTCGTTCTGCTCGTTGGTCATCTTGAATCGGCGGTACTGTCCCTTGTCGGGCATCCCGTCGGTGAACACCACACAGCTGGCCACGACCTCGCGGCCCTGGCCGTGGCTGATATCAAAGCACTCCAGGTGGTGGGGCAGATGGCTCAGGCCGAGGAAAGCCTGGAGGCCCTCCAGCACCGCCTCGTTCAGCCTGGCGGGTTCGAATTTCCGTTCCAGGGCGAGGCGCGCGTTCTCCTGGGCCATGGCCAGCAGGTCCACCTTTTCTCCCTTGCGGGGCACCTGGATCTGGGGTCTGGAGCCCCGCACGCTCCCCAGCCATTCGCGCAGCAGCTCGGTTTCCTCGGGCTCGATCTCGACCAGGATCCGGGAGGGCACCGGCTCGGTGCTGTACACTCGCTGCAGGACCTGGGCCAGCACGGGGCCATCGAAGGTCTCCACATCCTCCAGCACGAATTCCTGCCGCCCCACCATGCGCCCATCACGCAACAGGAGGCGGTGTACGCAGGCTGAGCCGTCCAGGACCGCGCTGCCATAGACATCCGCATCCTCCAGGTCGGCACTGGCCGCCTTCTGGCGAGTGAACCAGGCGTCCACCTGCTGAAGCGCATCCCGGTGCTGGGCGGCCTGCTCGAAGGCGGCGACTTCCGCCGCCTGCCACATGGCCCGTTCCAGGCGGTCCTTCAGCTCATCCCGTTTGCCCTCGAGGAAAAGCCGCGCGCCCCTGGCCTGTTCCCGATAGGCCTCCTGGCTCACAGCACCAATGCAGGGGGCGGTGCAACGATGCAACTGGTACTTGAGGCAGGCCCGGCCCCGCTTGCCATCAATCTCGATGTCGCAGTCGCGGATCTGGAAGAAGCGGGCCACCAGTTCAGCCGTGCGATACGCGGTGCTCGCCGGGAAGAACGGGCCGAAGTAGAGGCTCCCGTCCTTGCGCACCTTGCGGGTGACGAAGACCTTCGGGAAGGATTCTTTCCAGGAGAGCTTCACATAGGGGTAGCTCTTGTCATCCTTCAGCAGGATGTTGAAGGGCGGCCAATGCTCCTTGATGAGGTTGTTCTCCAGAACCAGGGCTTCCAGTTCCGATTCGCAGACGATGAATTCCACATCCCAGATGCGGGCCACCAGGCGCCGGGTCTTGGCATCGAGGTGGCCCTTCTGGAAGTAGGATTTCACCCGGTTGCGCAGGACCTTGGCCTTGCCGATGTAGAGGAGGTTGCCCCCCTCATCCCGGTAGAGGTAGCAGCCTGGGCGGGTGGGGATGTCCGCCAGCTTTCGGCGCAGGACGGCAGATTTGTTGAGGTTGTTCCGGGTGGCGGCCACGGTTCAGTCTAGCCAAGGCGATCGGTCCAGGGCAGAGTCGGCACTATTTGCTGTCTCAACAGGATGCTGCGAGGATGATGACCAGTGGGTAACATGATGGTTCCGACTTCTCCCGAAGGTTCCCATGCGCCCCTTGCCAACCCATTCCTCCCGTGCCGAGGTCTGGGGCGGAACCATCCTGGGCATTCTGCGAGGGATGGAAGCGGCAGGGTGTGCGGGGCCAGAGCTCCAGGACCTGCTTCAGCTTGGCAGTCTGCCGATGGTGGAGGCGGGGGACTGGTATCCCCTGAATCGCTTCCTGGGCGTTCTGAAGGAGGCGGAGGCGCACTTCGGCGCCGATGCCCTGCGGGCCGGCGGCCGGGCCATCCTGACGACCTCCAAATTCCCTCCAGACCTGGACTCCCTC
>JBBIHT010000225.1:0-3966 GCA_037446845.1 Geothrix sp.
AGGCGCCGACGCCGATGACAAAGAGCACGGCGGCCACCTTGATGGCGACCATGGCGGCGTTGAAGGAGGCGCTTTCCCTGATTCCCTTCACCAGGACCGCGGTCACGATCGCCACGATGATCAGGGCCGGGAGGTTCAGGGCCGCGCCGGTGGAGGCAAAATGTCCCGTGGCGGGATCGTACTTCCAGGGGGATTCGCTGAGCAGTTTCGGAACATGAACGCCGATCTTGCTGATGGCGCTCTGGAAGTAGGCCGACCAGCCCGTGGCCACAGCGGCGCTGGACACGCCGTACTCGAGGATGAGATCCCAGCCGATGATCCAGGCGAACAGCTCCCCCAGGGTGGCATAGGCATAGGTGTAGGCCGATCCGGCGACGGGCACCATGGCCGCGAATTCGGCGTAGCAGAGCGCCGCGAAGATGCAGGTGATCCCGGCAACGACATAGGAGAGCATCAGCGAAGGCCCGGCGATATTGTGGGCCGCCGCGCCGGTGGCTACGAAGATGCCCGCTCCGATGATGGCGCCAACCCCCAGGGCGGTCAGTTGCCAGGGCCCCAGCACCCGGCGGAGGCGGTTCTCGCTTTTCGCTTCCTCCAGGAGCAGTTCCAGCGGCTTCCGCGCGAAAACCTGCGATGGGGATTTGGGTTCGTTCGACATGAAAAACCTCAGGAGGTTCCAGGATGGAGTCCCGGAAAGGTCCAGGAATGCGTGGGCAGGGCGTGGGGCGATGCTATCACCGATCGGGTGCCCCTGCCTTGGCCCGCTATGATGCCTCATGCTCCCGGCCCCCCTTGTCGCCCGCCTGCTCCAGGCCAGAGCCGCCCTTCTCCTGTGCCGGGGCTGCCTTGGTCCCCTGGGTGCTGGAGCCGAGGCGGGGCTTTGCGCCTGCTGCTGGGATGGCCTGGTGCCCCTGGCGGAGCATCGTTGTCCCACCTGTGCTCTGTCCCATGGCGAGGGTGCCTGCCCGGAGCCGGTGGCCTGGGCGCTGGGGGATGCCCTCTGGGACTATCACGGCGGCCGCCCGCCCCTGGGCGCCCTGCTCCTGCCCGCCGTCAAGTCGGGCGAGACCGGCTGGCGCCGGGCCCTGATGCGGCGCCTCGCTCTGGCCCCGCTCCCCCCCTGGGCTGCGGAGGTGGATGCGGTCACTTCCGCGCCCAGCACGACCCCGCATCGCTTGTTGCGGGGGTTCGACCTCGCCGGGGAGCTGGGCAGGGTCCTGGCCCAGCGCCTCGGGGTCCCCTACCGGGGCCTGCTGGCCAAATCTTGGCGCAGCGGCCGCCAGGCTTCCCGCAGTGAATCGCAACGGCGGCGCCTGCCGAAAAAGGCCATCGCCCTGCGCAACGCTGCACGGCCCGAGGGGGTGCTCCTTCTGGTGGACGATGTCTGGACAACGGGCACGACCCTGCTCCGCTGTGCCCAGGCCCTGAGGGAGGGCGGCGCCGAGGAGGTCCGGGTGTTGACGCTGTTCAGGGCGCTGTAGGGGTGCCCGGTGGCCTTGGCTCCCGAGAGGAGGAGGATGGCCCCGGCAGGGCTGCGCGGGCATACGGGGCGGGCCAGGGCACCGCAACGCCCAGGGCTTGGGCGGCGCGCAGGGGCCAGCGGGGATCGCGCAGGAGCTCCCGGGCCATCAGGATCAGGTCGGCCTGGCCCTCGGCGAGGATCCGCTCGGCCTGGTCCGGGGCCGTGATCAGCCCCACGGCTCCCGTGGCCAGCCCCGCCTCGGCGCGGATCCGCGCGGCGAAGGTTACCTGATAGCCGGGTGCCAAGGGGATGCTCGCCCCGGGCACCAGACCACCCGAAGAACAATCCACCAGGTCCACCCCCAGGTCCCTGAGCCCCTTGGCCAGGGCGATGGATTGCGCCAGGTCCCAGCCCCCATCCGCCCAGTCGGTGGCCGAGATCCGAACGAACAACGGGAGTGTCTCGGGCCAGACCGACCGGACGGCGCGAACCACTTCCCGGAGGAGGCGAGAGCGATGCTCGAGGCTGCCACCGTAGCCATCCTGGCGATGGTTCGCCAGGGGCGACAGGAACTGGTGCAACAGGTAGCCGTGGGCCGCGTGGAGTTCCACCACCTGGAAGCCCGCGGCCAGGGCCCGGCGGGTGGCGGACACGAAGCCCTGGATGATGCGTTGGATGCCAGCCTCGTCCAGGGCGGCGGGTTCGGTCCAGGCGGCATCGAAGGGCAGGGAGCTGGGTGCCACGGGCCTCCAGCCGCCGTCCGCCAGGGGCAGGCTGCCGGTACCCTTCCAGGGGGCGAAGGACGAAGCCTTGCGACCCGCATGGGCCAACTGGATGCCCGCCACGGCGCCCTGGGCAGAGATGAAACGGACGATCCGTGCCAACGCCTCCGCCTGGTCATCGTTCCAGATGCCGAGGTCCTCGGGACTGATGCGAGCTTCCGGCAGAATGGCGGTGGCCTCCGTCAGGACCAGCCCGGCCCCGCCCTGCGCTAGTCCCCCCAGGTGCACCAGGTGCCAATCGCTCGGCATGCCCTGGACGGCCTGGTACTGGCACATGGGGGAAACGGCGATGCGGTTGGACAGGGTGATTCCGCGCAGGGCGAGGGGCTGAAAAAGATGGGTCATGGGGGACCGAGGCTAGAGGCCCAGCACCCGCCGAACCTCCCCCTCCAGCGCACCCGGCTTGACCTCCGCCAGGTCGTACCGGGCCCGGGTCATGGGCTTGCTGACCTTGAGGACGCGGGTGAGGTCAATGGGGGTGCCACTCAGCACCACATCGCAGGGGGTGGCTTCGATGGTGGCCTGAAGATCCTTCACCTGGGCATCGCCGTAGCCCATGGCGGGCAGGATGCCCTTGGCGTTGGGATATTTCTTGTAGGTGGCGGCGATGGAGGCCACCGCAAAGGGGCTCGGGTCCACGATTGTCTTGGCTCCAGCGGCCTTGGCGGCCACAACGCCTGCACCGTAGGACATGGAGCCATGCGTGAGGGTGGGCCCATCCTCGATGACCAGGGCGCGCATGCCCTTCACCAGGGTCGGTTGGTCGCAGGTGACGGGGCTGGTGGCGCGGAGAACCCTGGCCCTGGGATTGACGGCGGCGGCGTTCGCCTCGATGGCAGCGATGTCGGACTCCTTCGCGCTGTCGCATTTGTTGATGATGATGATATGGGCGCGGCGGAAGTTAACCTCTCCGGGGTGATAGCTCAGCTCATGTCCAGACCGAAGGGGATCCGCAATGCAGATATGGAGGTCGCTGCGGTAGAAGGGCAGATCGTTGTTGCCACCGTCCCACAGGATCACATCGGCTTCCCGCTCGGCGCTGCGGATGATCTGCTCATAGTCCACGCCTGCGTACACCACAAACCCGTTGTCAATGTGGGGCTCGTATTCCTCCCGCTCCTCGATGGTGCAGAGATGCTTGTCGAGGTCGCCGTAGGTGGCGAAGCGCTGGCAGGCTTGTTTCGCCAGATCGCCATAGGGCATGGGATGGCGGATGGCCACCACCTTCTTGCCGAGCTTCTTGAGGATGTTGCTGAGGTAGCGGGTGGTCTGGCTCTTGCCCGCCCCCGTGCGCACCGCCGTGACCGCGATGACGGGCTTGCTGGAGGCGATCATGGTCTTGTCCGCGCCCAGCAGCTTGAAGTCCACGCCCTTGGCGATGCAGAGGCTGGCCAGGTGGCCGATGTGCTCGTAGGTCACGTCGGAGTAGGAGAACACTGCCACGCCGGGCTTCAGGGTCTCGATCACCTTCGGCAGTTCCGACTCGTCGAAGATGGGGATGCCCTCCGGATAGAGCCCGCCCGCCAGCACCGCCGGGTACTTCCGGCCCGCGATGTCGGGGATCTGGGTGGCGGTGAAGGCGACGACCCGGTAGGCGGGGTTGTCCCGGTACACGGTGTTGAAGTTGTGGAAGTCGCGGCCTGCGGCCCCCAGGATGACGACCCGTCGCGCATCGCTCATGGAACACCCATTCGGTCTACGAGGCGCCGACACGCGCACACA
>JBBIHT010000226.1:0-3947 GCA_037446845.1 Geothrix sp.
ACGCCCAGGCGCGTCGGGTACTCCTGCCCTTCCAGGAAGGTGAGATGGCGTACTTCCCCCGGGCAATGGAGGCTGGCCCCATCCGGAAGCTCCGCGTCAATCTGGACGGAAGCGTGGAGGTCCACCAGCAGGGGCTCCCGGAAGGCAAGGCCCACTCCCTTTTCGGTGAGATTCATCAGGAGGGCGTCCAGGGAACGGGACTCCAGGCCCACCTTGGCCCGCAGCGGCTCCTGGGCGGGGGCCGCCACTCGCATATCCCGGCGGGGGTACACCTCGGCGGGAACATCCGGCCAGGCCAACTGGAGGCTGGAGGATCCCGCCGCTGGATCGGCATGGATCAGGGTGGATCGCAGGGTGAGGATTTCTTCGCCCAGCAGCAGGGATAGGGTGACGGAAGTACCTGGGGCCGGGACGCTATCCCGGGTGTGGAGGCCGGCGATGCCCACGGACACCCCGGGGCGGATCCCGAGGATATGGAGATCACCCAGGATCCTAGGCTGGGGCCCCTCCAGGCGGAGGCTGGCCTGGGCCCCTGTGAGCTTGGCCTGGAGGAGATACCGTTCAAGGACGGGAGCGGTGAGGTGGGAGACTTGGCCCATGGGGCGCCTTTCTGGAGGTGACTGCTAGATTCCCTGGGCGAGACGATCCGCCAGCGTGGTGTGCAATCCGGCCGCGTGGATGGCCCGGGCGGCTCCCCGGAGGTCATAGGGCAGCCGATGGAGGCGTAGCCGGCGATGGCGGGGATCATAGGTCATAAAGGAAGTCCGGGGATCGCGGTCCCGGGGCTGGCCCACCGAGCCGGGGTTCACCAGGTAGCGGCAATGGGGCTGCAACTGGAACCAGGCACCCGGTTCCAGGCTGATCCAGTTCAGCCGGGCCTCGGCCTCGTCCAGCTCGAAACAACCGGGCAGGTGGGTATGGCCGAAGAAGCAAAGCTGACCCTGGAAGGCCTCGAAACCCTGGCTGATTTCGCGCATGTGCAGCAGGTAGGCGTCCTCGTCCCTGGGGGAACCATGGGCAATCTGATAGTCCTCCTCCACCCAGAGGGGCCCCACCGGCAACTCCGAGATAAACCGGAGGTTGTCGGGGCGCAGGCGGTCCCGGGTCCAGCTGGCGGCCAGGCGGGCCGGGAGGCTGAACGAGAGGTCCTCCTCGAGACCCGCGCAGACCTTGTCGTGGTTGCCTCGCACCATGAACCGGGGCCGCAGTTCCTTGAGCTTGTCCAGGAGCTGGTTCGGCTGCGCGCCGTAGCCCACCAGGTCGCCCAGGAGGACGAACCGGCGGATGGCCCGGCGCCGGGCGAATCTCAACACGGCCCGCAGGGCGGGCAGGTTGGCGTGCAGGTCAGAGAGGATCAGGTCCACTGAATGTCCGGGGAGGTCTTCAGTCTATCGGGTTCAGCAGGGCTTGGGCCAGTTCCGCCGCCGTGCGTCCGAAGGGCAGCAGCATGGGAACCTCCGACCAGCCGGGCATGCGCAGGGCCCAGCGGGCCATGAAGGCTGCTCGCTGCTGGGCCAGGGGCCGGGCGGCATCCAGGGCCACGCGGGCCCAGGCACGGGTGGGCGTCTCGGCCAGCCAAAGGGGCGCGAAGCCTGCTCGCAGCACCGCTTCGCGATTGACGGTGGCCTCCCAGGCCCCGCCCCCCAGTGCCACCACTGCGGGGCGGTCCAGCAGGGTGGGCAGGCGCTCGACTTCCAGCTGGCGAAAGGCGGCTTCGCCCTTCCGGGCAAAAATCCCGGAGACCGACATGCCTTCGTGCCCAGCGATGGCCTCGTCCAGATCCAGAAAGGTCCAGCCCAGGTCCCTGGCCAGGCGGCTGCCCAGGGTGCTTTTGCCCGCCCCGCTGCCGCCCACCAGCGCGATTCCCTGGCCCGGGGCCGCGGGGGGACGGACCTGCCAACGCAGGCGTTGTGTGGCCCAGCCCAGGGCTGCCGGATCGGCGGCCCGATGGAGGGCCCCCACCATGGCGAGGGACTCCGCCCCGGCCTCGAAACAGGGCCTGGCGTCATCCAGTCGCAGGCCCCCGATGGCGATGGGGGCGATGCCCCGGGCCCGGAGGGCGGTGCAACCGGCCCGCAGGCCCGCCAGCCCGAGGGGCGCGGCATGGTCAGGCTTGGTGGCGGTGGCGCAGAACGGCCCCACCCCGGCGTGGTCGGAGGCCGGGTCCAGGGCTGCCCATTCCGCCGCGTCGTGAGTGGAGGCTCCCAGATGGCAACCCGCCAGGCCAGGGAGGCACCGGGCCTCGGTGGCGGGCAGATCGCCTTGGCCCAGATGGAGGCCCCAGGGGGCGAGGCCTTCCTGGGCGGCCAGTACCGCGAGATCCGCACGGTCGTTGACGCAAATCAAGGGCCAGCCGCCGTTGTCCCTGGCTTCTAGCAGGGCGGCGCGCAATTCCTGCCACTGCGTCCCAGGATCCAGTGGTTTGCCCCGGAACTGCACCAGGGGGAAGCCCGCGTCACCGAAGCGACGCACCTGTGCGGAAAGGGGCAAGGGGCCTGTGGCATCGGTGATGGGATAGAGCGGCGGCAGGGGGAGCATGGCCTCCAGTCTAGCGATGGGAGGCGGGGCCTGGTTCAGGCGGCTTCCCCATCGTTGAACTGCAGCCGCACGAGCTTGGCATAGACGCCATCCTGGGCGATGAGGCTGTCATGGGTGCCCCGCTCGACGATCTGGCCCTGGTCCATGACCCAGATCTCATCAGCGTCGCGGATGGTGGACAGGCGATGGGCGATGGTGAAGGTGGTGAGCCGGTGGCTGACACGCTCAATGACCGTCTGGATCTTCGCCTCGGTTTCGGAATCAATGTTGGCGGTGGCCTCATCCAGCAGCAACACGGCGGGCTCCAGGTAGAGCATTCGCGCGAAGGCGAGCAACTGCCGCTCCCCGGCGCTGAGCTTCTGCCCCCGTTCCCCCACCTGGGTATCCAGGCCCTGGGGCAGGCGGGCCACGAGATCCTTGAGCTGGCTTTGCTCCAGCACCGATTCCAGGCGGGCCTCGTCCTGGGTGCGGTCCAGCACGATGTTGCTCCGAAGGGTGCCCGAAAAGACAAAGACATCCTGGAGCACGAGTCCGAAGAGGGCGCGCAGCTCCCGGATTTTCAAGACCCTAAGATCCCTGCCATCCATGGAGATCCGCCCCTGTGAAACATCGTAGAAGCGCATGAGCAGGTTGATGAGGGTGCTCTTGCCAGCTCCCGTGTGACCCACCACAGCCACACGGCGGCCCCGGGGAATGACCCCCGACAGGCCGTGCACGACGCGACGGCCTGCCCGCTCATAGGAAAAGTTCACTGCCTCGAAGCGGATCTCGTGGGTGAAGGCAGGTTCAACGGCGTCCGGCTCCTCGGGGATCTCCTCGCGGTTATCCAGGAGCCTGAAGATGCGCTCGCTGGAGGCCAGAGCCGTCTGCATGACATTGTACCGTTCCGCCAATTCCCGGATGGGCCGGAAGAACCGCCCCGATTGCTGGATGAAGGCCAGGAGCAGGCCCCAGGTGATGGCCCCCGCCTGCAGCTTGAAGCCCGCATAGAAGATGAGGGCCGCCAGGGTGGCGGAGGTGATGAACTCCACCACCGGGAAGAACACCGCGTAGGCGAAGATGGTGCGCAGGAAGGCATCCAGGTAGTCCTGATTCAGGGCCTTGAACTGGTGCTCGCTCATCGGCTCCTGGCCGTTGATCTGGACCAGGCCCATGCCCGAAATCTGTTCCTGCAGGAAGGCATTGATGGCGGCGTAGCGGCGCTGGGTTTCCCGGAAGGCTTCGCCTGCCCGGCGGCGGAACAGCTCGGTTGCGACGAGCAGGAAGGGCAGGATGGCCAGGGCCACCAGGGCCATGCCCACATGCGTGTAGAACATCCACACCACGATGGCGAGCAGGGACAGGGCATCCCCGATGATGGCCACGAACCCCGAGGCGAACATTTCGTTCAGGTTCTGCACATCGCTGGT
>JBBIHT010000227.1:0-3935 GCA_037446845.1 Geothrix sp.
GGCGCTGGCCAAGCTTGATCATGGCCGCGGCGCACCCGGCATCGTTGCCCAGGGTCAGCTCGGCCGAGGTGCGCCCATGCAGGGCCAGGGCCACCAGGGCTGGGGCGATGCAAATGGCGCCCACGGGCTTCTTCGCATCGAAGAAGCCCCGCACGAAGGCCGCCACATCGGGCCGGATCTCGGCATCGGCGCCCTTGAAGGCGAAGGAGCAGTGGTTTTTGGCGACGCCATAGCCGCCGGGCATCACCAGGGCGTCGAAATCCTGCACCCGCGCCTTTGCCAGATCAAGGCACTGGCCCACCCGGGCAATACGGCTGGCTTCCTCCAGGATGTTGCGGGCCGCTCCAGCCACCGGCTGGCCTGTCGCATGGTTGATGACATGGTGCTGGTTCGCATTGGGAGCAATGCACTGGAACTTCGCGCCGTGCTGATCAAGGGCCAGCAGCGTCAGCACGGCCTCGCGCACTTCCGCGCCATCAAGATGACCACAACCCGCGAGCAGAACAGCAACCTTCGGTGACCTTGCCATGGGAACCTCCTCGGGAACTTCCCGACATTATGGGCCCATGGAGAACAGGGTCCGGCGAGGTTTACAAGGAGCCCAGAGCCACTAGAGCAGCGGCCGGATGGACTACCCTGAACCCATGCGCCTCTCCTGCCGCCTCCCGCACGCCTTCGAGCCGAATCCCCTGTCCTCGGCCTTGGCCCGTCTGCTATCCCAGGGCCGGGAAATCCTGGATCTGACCGTGTCGAACCCCACCCACTGCGGCCTGGCCTACCCGGCGGCTGATATCCGGGCGGCTCTTTCCGCGCCCGCGGTCCTCGACTACGACCCCGATCCCCAGGGTTCGCTCCCAGCGCGGGAGGCCATCGCAGCCCACCATGGCCACGGACTCCGCGCCGATGATCTGCTGCTCACGGCCTCCACCAGCGAAGGATACGGGCTGCTGTTCAAGCTGCTGGGCGATCCCGGGGACGAGGTACTGGTGCCCAGCCCCAGCTATCCGCTCTTCGAATGGCTGGCGCAGCTGGAGGGCCTCCAGGCTCGGGCCGTACCCTCCTACTTCCACGAACGATGGCACCTGGATCTGGGCGCCCTGGACCTGGCCATTGGTCCCCGGACCCGGGCCATCGTCGTGGTGAATCCCAACAACCCCACAGGACAAGTCCTGTCCCGGGGAGAATGGGAGAACCTGACGCGGCTGTGCGCCGACCGTGGCCTGGCCCTGCTGGTGGACGAGGTCTTTTCGGACTACCTGATGGAGCCGGCTGAGGACCGCCTGGCCTCGGCCCTGGAGGATGAGCAACCGCCCTGCCCGGTTTTCCTGTTGTCCGGGCTCAGCAAGGTGGCCGCCCTGCCCCAGCTGAAGCTCGGCTGGATCGCTGTCCGGGGGCCCGGAGCGAGCGCCCATCTGGAGGCCCTGACCTTCCTGGCGGACCAGTACCTTTCCGTGTCAGCTCCCGTGCAGGCGGCGGCACCCCGGCTGCTGGCCCTGGCCAAGGGCATCCGGGACCAGGTGCAGGGCCGCCTGCGTGCCAACCTAGTGGCCCTGGATCGGGAACTGGCCCGCCATCCCCAGCTGTCCCGCCTGCCGGTGGAGGGCGGCTGGTCCGTGCTCCTGCGCCGACCCGCCGTGGATGGGGATGAAGCCTGCGCCCTGCGCCTCCTGGAACAGGCCTCTGTCCTGGTATACCCCGGAACCTTCTTCGACCTGCCCGGGGATGGCCACCTGGTGCTGAGCCTGCTGCCCCCTACCGCAGGTTTCACCGAAGGCATCTCCCGGATCTGCTTGCAAATGTAAGGATTCAAGAGTTCGCCAGAACCGACGAAGAGACCTGGGATTCTCCCCAGGAGCACCACCATGGCCCCTTCGCGATTCCTGCGAAACCTTACTCTGTCGGCGAAATTCAAGCTCATCCTCGGGATCCAGCTCGGGATGCTGCTGCTGCTCAGCATCATGGGGTGGTGGGCTCTGGGGCAGTTCAATCAGGTTCGGACCACCGCCGATGCCCGGGGGCCCAAGCTGCAGGCCCTTGCCAACCTGCGCGACCAGGTGACTTTCTACCGGGGCCGGACGCTCGCCGCCCTGGTGTCGGCCTCCAAGAACACCACCATCAGCCTGGAACAGCTGAGCCTCACCGAGGAGCTGCACCAGAGACTGGAAGAGGCCATCCAGAAGGCCAAGGCTCTGACCCTGACCCCGGACCAGGCAGCCCACCTCGCCAAGGCCATTGCCGCCCAGGAGGCCTATCGGGGCCTGGTGGCAACATCCCAGGGGCTGGCGGCCCAGGATAAGGACGGCAACCACCTGATGGAGTTGTTCACCGTGGGCAAGCCAGAAGCCGATACCGCCCGGGGTGAATTGGACGCCATCTTCCAGGACATCCAGCGGCGGTCCCACGAGGAAGCCCTGGCCGCCAACGCCGTGATGGCCAGGATCCAGGTGGTGATGACGGTCATCCTGTTGTTGGCTATTCTCCTGGGCGTCTCCATCAGCCTCTCCGTCGGCCGTCATGTGGCCGCGTCCACTCAGGCCATTGATGAAAGCATGGCCAGATTCTCCCGGGGCGACCTCACCAAGGCCCCCGCCGTGAACGGCGCCGACGAGCTGGGCACCATCGCCCGGATGCTGGGAGAGGCCATCCGCAACCTCAACGGGGATATCCGCGCCATCGCTGGCATCAGCGAACAGAACGCCTCGGCGGCGACCCAGCTCTCCGCCACCACGGACCAGCTCAACACTGCCACCCGGGAGGTGAGCCATGGCGTGGAATCCCAGCGCACCGCCATTGCTCAATCCTCGCTGGGCCTGGCCGAGGTGAACCGCAACATGGGCGAGATCCAGAACCAGGCCCGGGAAGCGGGAGAGGCCTCGGCCACGGCCCTCACCATCGGTTCCCAGGGCCTGGCCGAGGTGGAGGAATCCCAGAAGGCCATGCAGGCCATCGAGGAGAGTTCCACCAAGGTGGGTCGCATCACCTCGGTGATTGCCGACATCGCCCGGCAGACCAACCTGCTCAGCCTCAATGCCGCCATCGAAGCCGCCAAGGCCGGCGCCCAGGGCAAGGGTTTCGCGGTGGTGGCGGAGGAAATCCGCAAGCTGGCCGAACGGTCAGCCGCCGCTGCCAAGGAGATCAACCTGCTCATCCAGGAGAGCACCGAGCGGGTGGGCATCGGCGCCGCGGCCGTGGGGGCCGTGAGCCGGGCCCTGGCGGCCCTGGAAACCTCCATCCAGGATAATGCCGCCCGCGTGCAGGCCATCGTCAGCGCCACCTCGGCCCAGGCCCGGGCCACGGAGGGGGTCGTGGCCGGCATCGAGACCAGCGCCATGCTCACGGAACGAAACGCCTCCGCCACCACCCAGCTGGCCTCCAGCCTCGACGAAACCAACCGTACCGTGGAAGACCTAGCGCAGACCGCCAACCACCTGCGGGAACTGACGAGCCGCTTCCATCTGGCCTGATGCCCGCTTCAGCGAGCCCATTCCAGGGAATCCCGCTTGGCGCTGAAGTGGGCCCCGAGCCCCAGGGCCAGGGCACGCTCGCAAAGCACCAGCGCCGCGTGGAAGTCGCCCAGTTCGCTGTGGGCCTGGATGCCCCGCTCAAAGCAGGTCATATCCTCCAGCTTCTTCCGGTACTCGTGGGGGAAGGCCGATTCCAGGTCGTCGAGGTAACCCAGAACCGCCGCCACCGAACCGGCGCAGCCTTCCCACAGCCGGCACTGGGCCTGGGAATCGGCCAGGAGGTCATAGGCCACGGCTTTCACGGCATTGGGAAGACTGGCCTGGTTCTCGAAGGTCCGCTGGAGGTACTTCAGGGCGACTTCCGGCCCGCTGAAGGCCGCCTCCCGATGACCCTCCAGCAGATCATCCAGGATCTCTCTGACCGACTTGCGAACCGGCTCATTGCGTTTGGCCATCTCGTCCTCCTCGGCG
>JBBIHT010000228.1:0-3933 GCA_037446845.1 Geothrix sp.
AGTCTACTTCCGGAACACCTTCACGGGTTTAAAGGTGCCGGTGCCTTCGCTTTCGGTGCCCAGGCCCTCCTCGCGGCTCACCACCAGGTGCACCCAGCGGCGCTCGCGGGGGCTCAGGGCCCCGAGGGTGTGGCTGCCCAGTTCCCGGGCCTTGTCGGCGGCAAAGCGGCCCATGGCCATGACCTCCTGCATGCGGAAGAGCCGGGCGCCCTTCACGTCCAGGTAGCCGAGCTTGTGGTCGTCCCGCTCGCCCTGGGCCTCGTGGACCAGGAACTGAAGGGCGTCCAGGGCCGCGCCGCGGTTGGCGGCATACAGATCCGCGTCGGGGCCGGACACCACCATGCGGTTGGGGAAGGCCTCCTCGTCGCCCGAGGGCGCGAAGCGGGCCTCCACCGTCAGGCCGAGGTGGGCCGACCAGCGCGCGATCAACTCGGGCACGGATTCCAGGCTGGCGCCGCTCTTACGCATGGCTGGCTCCTACACCGTGATGGGCTGGGGCTGGTAGGACCGCATGATCCACCAGGTCTGCACGATGCCGATGATGTTGAACACGAAGTAGTAGAGGGTCAGGCCGGCGGGGCTGCTGGCAAAGAAGAAGGTCATCATGGCTGGCATGAGCACCAGCATCATCTTCCGCTGGGCGGGGTCGCCCACGGCCGGGGTCATGAGCTGCTGCACGAACATGGAAATACCCATGAGCACCGGAAAGATGAAGAAGCGGTCCGGGGCCGAGAGATCCGTGATCCACCCCAGGAAGGGCGCGTGGCGCAGTTCGAACACCGCGCTGAGCATGGACCAGAGCGCCAGGAAAATGGGCATCTGCAAGAGCATGGGCAGGCAGCCGCCCATGGGATTGTGGCCGTTCTTCTTGTAGAGCGCCATGAGCTCCTTCTGCATCTCGGCCTTCTTGGTCATGTCGCTGCCGAATTTTTCGTACTTGGCCTGGATGGCCTTCTGATGCGGTTCGAAGTCCTTCATGCGGAGCATGCTGATGGTCTGCTTGGTGTTCAGATGCCAGGTGGCGAAGCGGATGAGGAGGGTGAGGACGATGATGGCCCAGCCCCAGTTGCCCACCAGGCCCTGAACCTTCTTGAGCACCCAGAACATCAGGTGGGCGACCGCTCCGAAAAAGCCGTAGTCAATGACCTGCGTAAAGGGCTTCTCGAAGGCCAGCAGGGGCTCGTCCTGCTTGGGCCCCAGGTAGAGGGAGGCCTCCAGGTGCCCGGACTGGGGCAGCAACTGATAGCCCGAGGCCTCCCGGCTGGCGGGGCGGGGCAGCTTCCAGAGGGCGGCGAAGTAGTGGCCCCGCTGGCTCTTGGCCCCCGCTTCCAGGCCTGCATCCAGGCCCAGGCGGTCTGAGGTGGGCGGTAGGACTTTGCGCTTGGCCCCAAGAAAACTGAAAAAGGGATCGTGCAGCGTATCCGACCAGGCCACGGCCTCGATGGATTTTTCGGTCAGGGTGAAGACCCGCCCCAACCGCTTGACGGGCTCGTCACTGCTGGGATTGGCCACCACCTCGAGGGCGGCTTGCCTTGGCGTTTCCGCCACGACCCGCAACACATGGCCACGGAAGGGGACCTCATAGGCCAGGGCCTCGCCCGAGGCGTTCTCGAAGCGCACGGTGGTTCCCCGGTCCCCGGGGGTCTCCTGGACGCGCTCGAATCCACTGCCCTTGAGGGCGCCGATGCCAAGGAAGGTTTCCGGGAAGAAGCGGGTGCCATCCTGGAGCCAGATGACCTGCTTCAGGGCACCGGTGGACACCTGCCAGGTGAGGCTCAGATCGCCCTGGGTCAGGGTGTGGGTCTGGTTCGCGGGGACGGGCGTGGTGCCGGCGGCTGGGGCGAGGATTGTGGAAGCCACCGCTGGCGCGGGTGCCAGCGCGGGTGCCGGCGCAGCATCGGAGGCAGGCGTTGTTACGGCGGGGCGGGGCGCCTGTTTGGCATAGTGAGCCGTCAGCCAGAATTGCCCCGCCAGCAACACCATGCTGCCGAGCACGAAGATCAGGATGTTGCGATTTTTCATGGGTTCCCCAGGGAGGGCAGGCGGTGCAGGGCCAACAGGAGCTGGGCTTCGATGGCCTGGAGGGTAAGCGTGGGCAGGGGGGGCGCCTGGCGAGCAGGTCTGATCCAGACCACCCAACCGGGGCAAGCATGGGTCTTGAGGCAATCGAGAAAGGCCATGCGAACCTGCCGCCGAAAGCGGTTGCGGTGAACGGCGGTGCCGGTCTTGCGAGGCGTGGTCACCAGCAACAGGGGAAGGTCGGGATCCAGGTCGCCGGTCAGCTGCCGCTTCCAGGTGCGAATGTCCAAGAACGACTCATGCCCCAGCAGGGGCCGGGGCATAGGAACGGGGACCGCGTGGTCTTTGTGGCGGACCGTGCGGAAGCGGCCCTGGAAGAGCACCGTCGGGAGGCCTAGAGGGCCAGGGTGTGACGACCCTTGGCGCGGCGGCGCTTGAGCACCAGGCGGCCGTTCTTGGTCTTCATGCGGCTGAGGAATCCGTGGGTCTTGGCACGGCGGCGATTATTGGGCTGAAAGGTGCGCTTCATATTCCACCTCGGGTGCTCCTCCCGGGGAGGAGGACGAACCATAGAGCTTATCAGCAGTGGCGCGGCGCCTCAAGGGCAATTACGGGATCCCACCCGCGCCCCGGGGTGCTAGATTGAGATCCCCCCTTTCGTGGACCGACCAGAGATTGCGCGTTCCCGGCGTACGCCTTCCCGGCTCACTCCACCCCACCAGGAAGGTTGCTGCTTCCATGCGATCCGAAGACCCGCAAGCCCTATGGGAGACGCTGCAGACTGGGCTTTCCAGGCAGTTGCCCGAGGCGAGCTACCGGGAATGGATCCTGCCCTGTGAGCCTCTGAAGCTCGAATCAGATGCCCTCTGGATCGGGGTTCCGAGCGCCGCTGCCAAACTGTGGATCGAGCAGCAGCTCCCCGAAGAATTCAATGACGCCCTGGCGCAGGGGGGGCTCTCCGGGCTGCGGCTGGAGTTCCTGGTGAAGGGTGCGCCCCCCATCCCTCCACCGGCAATCGTCCACGCCGGTCGCATGGATTCGGAGGCCAGGCCGAAGGCATCAGACCCCGGCTTCGCCTTTCCCCACCTCTTCGGGCGATACACCCTCGACCGGTTTGTCGTGGGCCCCGGAAGTCAACTGGCGTTCGCCGCGGCCCGAGCGGTGGTGGACAACTTCGGCAAACCGTCCACCCCCCTCAGCATGAATCCGCTATTCATCTATGGGGGTGCAGGCCTTGGCAAGACCCACCTAATGGTGGGCATTGGCAAGGCCCTCCTGGCGTCGAACCCGGATGTGAAGGTGGCCTATCTCAAGGTTGACCACTTTTTCAACGAGCTCACGGCGGCTATTCGGGCCAAGAACACTGAGCCCATGCGGAAGAAATACCAGCAGAACGATGTCCTGCTTCTGGATGATGTGCAGACCCTGGGAAAAATGGAGCGGACCCAGGAGGAAATCTTCTACATCCTCGAATACCTGTTGCAGCACGGCAAACAGATCGTCATCACCTCGGACAAGCCACCCCAGCGCCTGGAGGGCTGCCATGATCGCCTGATAACCCGCTTCAAGTGGGGCCTCACGGCCGACATTCAGCCCCCCGACTTCGAGACGCGCATCGCCATCCTCAAGCGCAAGCTCGAAGAGCCGGATTTCGGCCTGGTTGTTCAGGTTCCCGAGGATGTGCTGACCTTTATAGCCCATAAGGCCAAGGGCAGTGTCCGCGACCTGGAGGGCTTTTTGACCCGGGTGGTATTCCAGGCCAGCCTGGTGGGAGTGCCGCCCACCCTGGAGATCGCCCATGCGGCCTTCCAGGGTCAAAGTGGCGAGGAACCCTCCGCCGCCATTTCCACGGAACGAATTTTCCGGATGACGGCCGAGACCTTCAATGTCCCCCTGTCTGACTTGATGAAGAAG
>JBBIHT010000229.1:0-3924 GCA_037446845.1 Geothrix sp.
GGGTATCGCCGTGGCTGGCCTTGGCGCAGACTTCCAGGTCCGACTGCTGGGTGCGGGTGGGCAGGCCCGTGCTGGGGCCCGTGCGGGCCACATTGAAGAACACGCCAGGTGCCTCCACGAAGTAGCCCAGGCCGATGAACTCGCTCATGAGGGAGATGCCGGGGCCCGCGGTGGAGGTCATGGAGCGGGCTCCGGCCCAGCCCGCGGAGAGGACCACCCCGGCGGAAGCCAGCTCGTCCTCCATCTGCACGATGGCGATGGTGGATTTGCCGGTGACGGGATCTTTTCGGTACTCGTCCGCATAGTCCATGAGAGCCTCCACCAGGGAGGTGGCGGGCGTGATGGGGTACCACCCCACGACCGTGACGCCAGCGAACAGTGCACCCAGGGCGCAGGCTTCGTTGCCGTCAATGATGATGAGGCCCTCGGTCTGGTGGTCCCGCACGATCCGGATGGCATCCTGTTCCGGCAGGTTCTCCAAGGCCCACTCGTAGCCCGCCATGACTGCGCTCTGGTTCAGCTCCACCGCCTTGGCCTTCCCCTTCAACTGCTTGGCGATGGCCTTCTTCACCTCCTCCATGTCAATGCCGAGGAGGCGGGCGGTGACGCCCACATAGATCATGTTCTTCACGAGCTTGTGCAGTTTCGGCTCCGGGCAGGAGGCCGTGACCAGCTTCTGGAAGGGAACGGGCGTGTACTGCAGGTCGTCGCGGAGCTTGTCGAGCTGAAGCGGCTCGTCATAGATCACCCTGGCCCCCGCATCGGCCTTGGCCACATCCTCCTTGGCCGTTTCGGGGTTCATGAGGATGAGCAGTTCGTTGGTGGCCTTCCGCGCCACATAGCCCTTGGCGCTGGCGCGGATGGTGTACCAGGTGGGCAGCCCGGAGATGTTCGAGGGGAACAGGTTCTTGCCGCTGACGAAGACACCCATCTGGAAAATCGAACGCAGCAGCACAATGTTCGCGGTCTGGGATCCACTGCCGTTGACCGTGGCGATCTGGATAGAAAAATCATTGATCCGGGTGTTCGCCACTGAAGCGTGGGTGGCGGAGGCAGAGCGCTGGGTCATGGGACTCCTTGGGGAGACAGGGCAGGTTCGGGGCAAGGGTCAGAAAGAGGACCGACGGGGCGTAAATAGCTGAACCCCAAGACCCTTCCCTCATTATGGCAGAGGCTTTTGGTAGGGGCCATGGAGGGCTTCAGGTGGACCTGGAGGCTGGATCTGAAATAAAGCGAAAAAAAAGGGATTGACCCGACCCGGGCTCCCACCTAATTTGGATTTCATGAAACCCGTGGACCTCACCAAACGACAACAGGCTGTGCTCAGGTTCATCCAGGCCTTCGTGGATCGGGAAGGGCGAAGCCCCACGCTCACCGAAATCGCCAAGGGCGTGGGCTCCAGCGCCGTGTCCACCATTCATAAACATGTCCAGCATCTGATGGACAAGGGTTTCCTGGTGCGCAGCCACGGCAAGGGCAACAATCTGGTGGTGGCCATCGAGGAGAGCTCCGAGGCCACGCCGGGGCGTGCCTCCGCGCGAGGCCTGGTGTCGGAGCGCCCGTGGTCTGCCGTGAACGGGGCCACCAGGGGTGGGGGTGCCACGGCCCCCGCGCCTCCGTTGCGGATCATCCCCTATTGCGGCGAAGTCGCCGCGGGTTCGCCCATCCTGCCCGAGAGTCGAGCCCTGCCCATCGAGGTTCCCAACAGCATTCATCGCCAGAGGGATGAGCTTTTCGTGCTGCGTGTGACCGGCAATTCCATGGTGGACGATGCCATCCTGGATGGTGACCTGGTCGTCCTGCAGCGGAAGGGTGAATACCGCAATGGTGACCGCGTCGTGGCGCTCATTGACCAGGAGGAAGTCACCCTCAAGGAACTGCGCCGCGATGCCAGAGGAATCTGGCTGATTCCCCACAACTCTGAGCTCCAGCCCCACTGCTACCCGCCCCAGCGCGTGGACATCCAGGGGGCGCTGGTGGGCGTCATGCGTAGCTGCTGAGGGCGTTTCAGGATTCCCCGGACGGCTAGGGCAGACGATCCCGAATGGCCTTGCCCATGGCGGCTGTACTCAAGGTTCCCCCCAGATCAGCCGTCCGGGCTCCGGCCTGCAGGGCTCCGTCCACCGCCTTCTCCAGGAGGTCCGCTTCAGTCAACCAATGGAAGTGGCGGAAGAGCAGGGCAAGGCTCAGGAGCATTCCGCAGGGGTTCGCCAGGTTCCTGCCCGCAATATCAGGGGCCGAACCGTGCACCGGCTCTGCCAGGACGGAGCAGCGGAAGGGGTGGTGCGGGGCGAAACTCAGGGAGGATGCCATGCCCATGCCGCCTAGGTAGGCGGCGGTCAGATCACTGATGAGGTCGCCCAGATAGTTGTCGGCGGCAATCACGGAGAAATGCCTGGGATTGCTCACCAGGGCGCAGAGCAGGGCATCGGCGTGCAGGGCCTGAACCTGGACCTCGGGGTGGCGCAGGCGCAGTTCCTCGAAAACGCGCATCCACAGTCCATGGCCGTGTTTCAGGACATTGGCCTTATGGGCCAGGGTCAAGGGCGCCTGCCGTTCCCCGGCGCGCCGGAAGGCCGCTTCCAGGAGCCTTCGCACCGCAGGCACGGTGTGGATGGCCACATCCACGGCCCGGTTCACCTCGGTGTGGCCCTGCAGGCAGTAGGCGCCCTCGGTGTTCTCCCGGAATATTTCAAGGTCAATGCCCGCGAACGGTCCCGGGATCCTGGGGCGGCAGGGGCGATAGTTCACGGTGAGTTGGAGGTTCCGCCGCAGGCGCAGGAGAATTTCCTCGGCGTGGCGTCCGTCAGGCACCCGGGGGTCCCCGACCGCACCAAAGAGCACGGCATCGGCGCGATCCCGGATGTCCCGGAAGGCCGATTCCGGCAGGGTCTCACCCGTGGCCAGGAAATGGTTCGCTCCAAAGGGAAGGTCGTCCACGCCCAGCAGGTGGCCGCGGCTTTGGGCCCACCGCAGGACAGGCAGCGCCTCGGCCATGACCTCCTGGCCGATGCCGTCACCAGCAATGAGGACCATGCGTACAGGGTTGTTCAATGCCTGGGACTCCCGGAGAAAATCCGATGGTGCCACACTCCCTGGAGCGGGCGGAGGGATGCATGAAGGCCAAGTGGAGGATTGCGATGAGCCTGATGGCCATGCTTGGACTGGGCCACGCCCAGGGCGTCCAGGAAGGAACCCCGGCACCGGCCTTTGAGGCCCGGGACCAGCATGGCGCCCTTGTGCGCCTGGCGGACTTCCAGGGCAAGGCCGTGGTGGTGCTTTATTTCTATCCGAAGGATGACACCCCCGGCTGCACCGCCCAGGCCTGCAGCCTCCGCGACGGCTTTGGCGCCATCCAGGCCGTCGGGGCGGTGATCCTGGGAGTCAGCTCGGACGATGCCCATAGCCATGGGGCCTTTGCCGAGAAATTCCATCTTCCTTTCAGCCTCCTGGCTGATCCCGAGAAAAGGATCATCTCGGCCTATGGGGTCAAGATGCCGCTCCTGGGTTTCGCCAAGCGGGTGACCTTTCTTATAGATCGCCAGGGGATCGTGCGCCGGGTCCTCCGGGAGGCCCGCACCAAGGATCACGACCGCCAGGTGTTGGAGGCATTGACGACTCTGGGCCTGGGAACCCCGCATTTGCGTTGAGTTCTGGGCCCTTTGTGGGCTAGACTCGGGCATCCCGTGGAGTTCCTGAATGGTTTTTTTCAATCATGCCACCCGGCAGATGACGGCAAAAATCGTCTACTACGGGCCGGGGCTGTGTGGCAAGACGACCAACCTAAACACCATCTATGGCAAGACCAGCCAGAAGGCCCGAGGCGAGATGGTGAGCCTCAACACCGAGACTGATCGCACCCTCTTTTTCGATCTTCTGCCCATGGATGTGGGCATGGTGGGCGGGTTCAAGACCAAGCTCCAG
>JBBIHT010000230.1:0-3911 GCA_037446845.1 Geothrix sp.
ATCACCCGGTTTCCCAGGCCCGTGGCCATCAATTTCACCCGGGGGTCAGCGTACCGCAGGAATATGCGCATGCTTCGCCGCTTCTCCCGCTGAGCACGCCGCGCGCATTAGGTGGGGGGGGCCTATAGCCTGCGGAAGATCCGCTCGATGGAGGTAGCCCTGCGGCCTTCCGTGGTGACCAGGATGGCGTGGAGTTCCGGTTCGGCCTCGGCGACCTCGTACTTGGGGCGCTGGACCCTCAAGAAACGGCCCAGGCTGGCCTCCTTCTTCATGCCGATGACGCCGCCATAGGGGCCGGTCATGCCGATGTCAGTCACATAGGCGGTGCCCCCTGGCAGCACCTTGGCGTCGAGGGTGGGCACATGCGTGTGGGTGCCCAGCACTGCGGCCGCCCGGCCATCCAGGTGGTGCCCCATGGCCTGGGCCTCGCTGGTGGCCTCGGCGTGCATGTCCACCAGCACCAGGTCAGCCCGCTCCTTCTGGAGCAGATGGTCCACGGCCAGGAAGGGACAGTCGCAGAGGGGCATGTGGACCCTGCCCATGAGGTTGATGATCAGCACCTCGGTGCCGGAAGGGGTGTGCAGCTTGATCCAGCCTTGGCCCGGAGTGTTCGCCGGATGGTTGGCGGGCCGCAGCAGGCGGGGCTCCTGCCGGAAGTAGGCCTCGATGCCTTTCACATCGAAGGCATGATTGCCGGTGGTGATGACATCAACCCCCAGCTGATCGAACCACTCCCGGGCGATGCGCTCCGTGATGCCGTGGCCATGGGCGGCGTTCTCGCCGTTGATCACCACGAGATCAGCCGAGGTCTCCCGGCGCAAATCGGGGATGAAGGCCTCTACCAGGCGCCTTCCCGGTTCACCCACCACATCGCCCAGCACCAGGATCCGCATGTCACCAGCCTAACGAAAAACGGGCGGCGCTGGTGCGCCGCCCGCTGTGGAAATGGTCAATCTAGAAGGAAATGCGCGCGCCGAGCTGGATCTGGCGTGTGGGGAAGAGCGTGCTGTCCACCTGGCTGAGCGTGGTGTAGCTGTACTTGGCCACCGGGGCTGCATCGGTGCCGGTGAAGCTGAGGCGCTGGAAGGTGTCAGCCCGGTTCAGGAGATTGAAAACATCCAGGGAGAGGTTCAGGTGCGTGCGGGCGATCTTCCACTCGCGGCTGAGGCGCAGATCAATATTGGTCTGGCTGGCCGTGCGCAGGCCGTTCCGCTCGGTGCCGATGGGGCGATCCACCCGCATGGTGTCGCCATTCAGGTCGTTGGAGAAGAAGGGAGTGTAGGGCATGCCCGAGAAGTAGCGGAGGGTCAGGCCCATCTGGAGCTTGGTGAAGGGTTCGAGGTAGGAACCATTGCCCACGATGACATGGCGGCGGTCGTTGTCCCCGTAGCTGTAGTCCTCATTCAGGCGCAGGGGGTTCTGGACACCCCAGCTGTTGTAGTTGCGCTCGTTGGAATCGTTGTCCTCGGCCTTGGACCAGGTGTAGTAGACCTGGGCCGTGAAAGGCGATTCGGGTTTCTGGTACTTGGCAGACAGGGTGTAGGCCGTGTATTTCGATTCCGCGTCGCTTACATAGATTTTCATGGGGCCGTAGTTCGCGTTGGGACGGGTGAGGATGGGCCGGCCCTGGGCGTTGACGCTGGTCTCGGCCAGGTTGTAGTCCGTGATGCGCTCCAGGTTCACCGACTTGGCATAGGTGGCGCTGGCACCCAGCACCCAGCCGATCCCGAAGGCCCGTTCGACGCCGAGGTTGAAGCGGTTGGTGGAGGGGTTCTTGAAGTCGGCAGCGAAGGAGGAGATCTGGGCCGTTCCCGCCAGGGTGGCCTTCTGGGCCGGCGTCAGGGTGGCCAGGGAGGCAGGGTCAATGGCGGCCGGGGCCGCGGAACCCAGCGCCGTAGGCGATGCCCAGGGACTGGGCCAGGGCCAGTTGGGCCGCGTTGCTGGAGCGGAAGGTGTAGGAGGCCACGCGGGCCGTATTGTTGGTGAAGACCTGGTAAAGGAAGATGGCGGGGGTCCGGCTGACGAATCGGCCAACGGAAGCCCGAACCACCGTATTGCCCTTGTCGGCCTCGGGCGTCCAGGTGAGGCTCAGCCGAGGGCTGATTGCATCGAAATTGGCGATCTTGGCGGTCAGCGGCAGAGTGGCCGCCAGGGGGTTGGAGACATCCAGGATGGGGAAATCCGGGTGCGTCTGCTGGTCATAGCGCAGGCCTGCCCCCAGCTTCAGGGAATTGCTGAGGCGCCAGTCGCTCTGGAGGAAGAGGGCCAGATCACGCTCCTTCTCGTCGAATTTCCCGGCCTCGTACCCACCCAGCCCGTTCAGTCCGAAGTTCTGGGTGTAGGTGCTCCAAGTGCCATTCTCGAAGTTTGTGAGACCCGGCGTGTTGAAGGAATAGGAGCCTTCGACGAAAGGCGCGAAGACCTCGAAGATGTTGTGCAGCACCAGGTCCATGCCGCCCTTGACCTGCAGGGTCGGGGTGAAGTAGGTCACGGCCTCCGTGATCTGGGTCTTCTTCAGCTCGAAGGCCCGGGTGTAGGGAACCTTCCCGTAGGTGCCCACATTGCTGATGGCCACCTGGGGGCTGAGGGTTTCGGCAACACGGGGCTGTTCGTCCTTGTTCCAGTTCAGCTTGAACTCGCTGAGCCAGTTGGCGCCGAGGGTCCAGTTCCACTGGAGCCCCAAGGCGGTGGTGTTGTACTCGTCCCGGGCGGTGCCTTCCTTGGCGGTGGTGAACCCGGCATTGTAGATGCTCTTCACGCTCGATTTGGTGATTCGAAACTGCAGGGTGTGATCGGTGGTGACATTCCAATCCAGGCGGGCGAAGATGTTGTCCCCGTCATTGCGCTTGGTATAGGAGCCATCCTTGGCGAGGAGCACGGCATCCGCAGGGTTGGCGCTGTTCAGGGCCACGGGCGTGCTGCCACCCCACACAAAGCTCTGGGGCCGGTTCTCGCGCTGGAGGTCGAAGGCCACAAAGTAGAACAGCTTGTCCTTGATGATGGGACCGCCGATGGAACCGCCGTACTGGAGCGTCTTGAAATCCAGGATGTCATTGGCGCCGGGCTTCCCGGAGACATTCACCTCCTTGGCCACCCATGAGCTGGGGCGATAGTAGTAGAACAGGCCGCCGCTCAGATCGTTGGAGCCCGACTTGGTGATGGCATTCATGTAGCCGCCACCCATGCGGCCGAACTCGGCAGAGGCACCGTCGGTGACCACCTGGAATTCACGCACGGCCTCCATGGACACGGAGAAGGGGCTCCCGGCCACGGTGCTGGTGCCCGTGGAACCGGCGAAGAACGAGGAGTTGTAGTCGCCGCCGTCAATGTTGATGGAGGTGTTAACCCCGCGGGAGCCTGCGATGGCAATCTGACCCCGGCCGGTGACATTCACCTGGGGGGTGAGGCTGGAATAGTCCAGCAGGCTGCGCCCCTTGATGGGGATGTTGACCAGGTCAGAGGGAGCCACGGTGGCGGCCGTGGTGGAGCGTTCGCTATCCACCCTGGCCGAGGCCGCGATGATCTCGACCGTGGCACCGGCCTCAGCGGCCAGACGGATGGTCAGAGGGGCGGCGTCGCCCAGGTTCAGGTTCACCTTGATGTTTGAGGCAGGCAGGAAGCCAGCCTTGGTGACTCCCACGCCGTAGGGGCCCACGGGCATTGCCAGGGCCAGGAAACGGCCGTTGCTATCGGTCTGCGCGGTGCGAACCAGGCCCGTCTCGGTGTTCCGAATTGTGACGGTGGCGCCCGCCACCGGCATGCCCTTGGTGTCGTTCACCCGCCCGCCCAGCTGGGCGGATACGCCCTGGGCCATGATGGGGGCGGCGGCCACCAGCAGGGCGACCAGGGACAGGTTGCTAAAATGCCTTGATCTCATGGGAAGTTCCTCCACCTCCGAGGGTAGCCAGCTG
>JBBIHT010000231.1:0-3903 GCA_037446845.1 Geothrix sp.
TTCCTGGGGCTACAGACCCTGTTCGGAGGCGCGGCGAGGGCGGGCCAGATACCGGCCAGCTGGGGGATCATGGCCCCTTTCCTGTTGCTGATTTCCACCGCTTTGCTTCGCCTTCACCGGTTGAGAACCTGATGGGCAGCCCACTTCTGGCCCAGGCCCTGCGGTGCCTGGAGACCCACCCCACCCTGAAACCTGGGGATCGGGTGCTGGCCGCCATGTCTGGCGGCGTGGACAGCTCCGTGATGGCCGCCCTCCTTCACCGGGCTGGGTACGAAGTGATCGGAATTTCCATGCAACTTTTCGATAAGAAAGCTGCTGGAGGTTCGGTTGGCAAGTGCTGCACCTTAGATGATTTTCAGGATGCACGCCGCGTTGCCCATGACTGTGGGTTCCCGCACTATGTCATGGATTTCGAGCAACGCTTCAGGGATCAGGTCATCGAGGGCTTCATTCAGTCCTATCTGGATGGTGAAACCCCAAGCCCTTGTATCAAATGCAATCAACACCTAAAGTTCTCGGCGCTGATGGACCGAGCCGATGAACTGAAAGCGGTCTATATGGCCACTGGACACTACGCCACGGTCCTGTTCCGGGATGGCCGGTGGCATCTCCACAAGGCCTCGGATCCTGCCAAGGATCAGAGTTATTACCTTTTCCACCACACCCAGGCCACACTGGCGCGCACCCTGTTCCCCCTGGCTGACCTGAGCAAGCCAGAGGTTCGCCTGCTGGGGGCGGAACTCGGGCTGCACCTGGCGGAAAAGAAGGAGAGCCAGGAGATCTGTTTCGTGACCGAGGGGCGCTATGACGATTTCATCCGCGAGGCGGGGCGAGAACCCTGCGCCGGAAGCGGGGAGATCCGGCATGTGGATGGTCGTCTGCTGGGGCGCCACCAGGGCTACTGGCGCCATACCATCGGCCAGCGCCGCGGCCTGGGCATAGCCTTTCCTGAACCCCTCTATGTGCTCCGGGTGGAGCCTGAAACCAATGTGGTCTGGGTGGGTTCGGAATCGGATCTGATGGGCCGTGAGCTGTTGGCCAGGGACCTGAGCTGGACCCTGGGCCCACCCGGGGGCCCCATGGTTTGCCAGGCCCGGATTCGAAGCCGGGCCTCCGAGGCGGAGGCTCTGGTCATCCCTTTGGGCGGGGGGAAGGCCAAGGTGGCCTTTGTGGAAGCCCAACGGGCCATCGCTCCCGGGCAGGCGGTGGTATTCTATCGGGATGGCGAGGTGTTGGGTGGGGGCTGGATTGAGGCGAACCGGGTCCCCTGACATCTATGCCTCCGAATTCTACTCAAGTTCTGTGAATGCTTAGCTACCGCCTCTGGGTCCAGGCCCATCCCCTCCTTTCCGCAGCCGTTCAATTCGGCCTGCTGGGGACCCTGGGCGAGTTGGCCGCCGCCAGCATCCAGGCCCGGCGCTGGTCCCTGCCCTGCACCGGGTTTCAGCTCCTGCTCAAGGCCCCGGCCTGGGCCCTGCTAGGCCTGGTCATCAAGGCGGGCTTCGTGGGCATGAAGGGATTCACCAGGGCCCTCCTCGACCAGCACCTGCTGTCCCCCGGTTTTGCCACGGGGTTGCGCTGGTCCCTGGCACTGTCCGTCCTGACCAACCTCCTGTTCGGGCCCCAGATGATGCTGTTCCACCGCCTGGAGGACAATCTGATCACAGGGCGCCGTGGCTTTGCAGGAATGGAGGCCGCCTTCCGAACGCTCCTGTGGTTCTGGATTCCCGCTCACACCCTGACCTTCAGCCTGCCCGCCGAATTCCAGATCGGTCTCGCCGCCCTCTGGTCTCTGGCGCTGGGTTTCATTCTGGGTTGTGCTGGCCTGCGCCGGGCCACCTGAAGCCGTTTCTCCCCAAGGACCCCCAGCCCGGATGCCCACATGAAACCCGATTTGAACACCCTGTCCGCCGGGTTCCGGCGGTTCCGGCCCATGCTGCCCCTGGCTCTCTGGTATATCGGGGCAGGCCTGCTGGTGCGGGCATTGCTCTGGTGGCTGTTCGGCCGGGCGGCCCAGGTCGCTGCTTCATCGCTGCTCTGGATCATTCCCGCAGGAATAGTCGCTGATGCCGTCCAGAGCCTCTATCTGCTGATGCCATTGGCTATTCTGCTGTGGTTGCTCTCGGACTCGCGTCTGGAGGCACCTTGGATGCGCAGACTGACCCTCGGGGGAGCTTGGCTTTTCTACCTGTGCTTCGGCTTCATCGCCGCCACCGAGTACTTCTTCTTCGAGGAGTTCGATTCCCGCTTCAACCTGGTTTCCGTGGACTACCTGATCTACCCCACCGAAGTGGCGGGTGACCTCTGGGCGGAGTACCCCATCCTCTGGATTCTAGGTGCCATGGCGGTGGTGGGTGTGGCCAGCGTGATCCTGTCCCGAAGGCACCTGCGGCCCCCTGAGGGGCCGACCGGCTTCCAGGGCAGGAGCCTTGCCTTTGGGATCCTGCTGCTGTTGACCTGCGGTAGCCTCGCGCTGTTCTCCACCAATTCCCTGGGTTTCTCCAGCAACCGCGTGGCGAATGAATTGGCCGCCAATGGCCCCTCCAGTTTTTTCCGGGCCCTGCGCACCAGTGAGATTGATTACCATGCGTTCTACGCCACCAACGACCGCCGGAAGAACCTTCAGGCTCTGGTGTCCCAGTGGTCCAAGGGCGGTGAAGCCAGCAGCCACTTCACGAGGCTGGACGAGGGACGGTTGGACCGCGCCCATGCCCCGCGTCCCGCGGGCCTGGGCCGGATGAATGTGGTGATCATCTCCAGCGAATCCTTCGGCGCGGAGTTCAGCAAGCTGTACGGTTCAGACCGTGACTGGACACCGGAGTTCGATGCCCTGGCCCACAAGAGCCTCTGGTTCCGCCATACCTACGCCTCGGGCACTCGAACCGTGAGAGGGCTGGAAGCCATTTCCGCCTCTCTGCCCCCCATTCCCACGGAGTCCATCATCCGTCGTCCCGGCAACAACGCCGCAGTCACCTGGGGGGAGGTCATGGCCAAGCTGGGGTATCGCTCCAGTTTCCTCTACGGAGGCTACGGCTATTTCGACAACATGAATGCCTTTTACCAGGGCAACGGGTACGAGGTACTCGATCGCAACCAGATCCCCAAACCCCACCGGTTCGAAAATATCTGGGGTGTGTCCGATGAAGACCTCTTCGACACGGCCCTCCGCTACTTCGATCAGGTGGCCCAGCCTGGTCAACCCTTCTTTTCACAGGTCATGACCACCTCCAACCACAAGCCGTACACCTTCCGCACCGGGCTCGAGGCCATGGGGATCAAGCCCACGGGGGGTGGGCGGGAGTCCGGCGTGCGCTACGCCGATTTCGCTCAGGGCTACTTCATGCGGGAAGCCGCCAAGCATGCCTGGTTCCGCAACACCCTATTCGTCATCATTGCCGATCACGGCGCCCGGGTGTATGGCAAACAGCAGATTCCGCTCAGGACCTATGAGATTCCTCTGCTGATTCATGCCCCTGGCCGTATCCCGCCCCGGAAGGTGGAGGCCATCATGACCCAGGTGGATCTGGCCCCGACCGTCATGGGACTGCTCGGGTTGGGGTACACGGCCCCCTGGTTCGGGCAGGACGCCTTGAACACACCCGAAGAAAGCCGCCTGGCCTACTTCGGCCACAACCATGATGTAGCCATTCTCAAGGGGGGCTCCCTGGCCATCCTGGGACTGCAGAAAACGGTCGCCAACAAACGCTACGACCCGCTCACCAACCGATATGAGGATCAGGTGGCGGATCCTGGGCTCAACGACTTGTGCGTGGCCACCTACCAAACGGCCTATGAATTGTTCCGGGCCAGGCAGCTCGAATGACGCCGGTCGGTCGTCCGAACCCCTGATGGGAAATGCCCCCTTGCGGGGGCATTCTTTGGAGGCGCCGATCGGATTCGAAC
>JBBIHT010000232.1:0-3878 GCA_037446845.1 Geothrix sp.
GGCGCCGGGGGCGCCGCCGGATCGCCGACGGGCGGCGCGGTAGGAACCGGCGGCAACAGCACGTCGGGGCCGGGTGGCGGCTCCGGGGTGGGCGGCTCGAGCGCGGGGGGAATGGGCACGCCGGGCACCAGGGGCACATTCATCACCTTGAATCCTTCCATGGCGAGGTACATGGAAAGGGGAGTCTTGCTGGTGCGGCTGATGCCCACCAGCACGATGTCGGCCTCGGGAAGACCCTCCATGTCAATGCCATCGTCGTACTTCAGGGCGAACTCGATGGCCTCGATGCGCCGGAAGTACTTGTCGCCCACCGCATGGAAACTGCCGGCCCGTTCCTCCGGCCGTTCACGCAGATAGATGGCCAGGGTGTCGAGCAGGTTGCCGAACAGGTCCACCTGGGTGAGCCGCAGTTCAGCGCACCGGAGGGCCATGTAGTCCCGCATTTCCCGGGACACGGTGGTGTGGATGATGACAGCCCGCTTCTCCCCGGCCATCTGCAGCACCCGATCCAGATCCTCCATGGAGCGCACATTCTGGAAGCGGCGCACGAGGGCAGCCCCCTCACCCCGGGAGAACTGGGTCAGGGCCGCCTGCACCATTCGGTAGGCCGTCTCGCCGGAACCCCCGGACACCACATAGATGGGCTGCTTTTCCATGGACCCAGCTTACCCTGGGGGCATGTCCTCCCATGCGCTTGCCTTGCTGGTGCTGGCCCTCCCCATCGGCACGGTGCTGGGAGGCCTGCTGATCCTGCTGGTGCGCTGGGTGCGCTTCAAGCGCCGGGCCCAGGGGGATCCCGAATCCCTGCTGCTCTCCGCGGTCTCCGGGAGCCTCCGGGAACGGGGCGAGCTGGCCGCCTCCCTGGGCGAACTGCGCACGGTGCATGAGCAGGTGCTGGATGCCCTGCCCACCGGCCTGCTCTGGGTGGATGCCCGGGGCCGTCTGGCCGCCCTGAATCGTCAGGGCTGCGATCTGCTGCGTGTCAAGCCGGGCGTGGTGGGGCTGGAAGCGGCCTTCGTGCTGGAGCCGTTCCCCTGGTTGAGGGAGGCCCTGGCCCGGCAGCCGGGGCCTGCGCTGCGCTGCGAGGTGGGGGAGCGCAGCTGGCGGCTGCATCGCATGGAGGCCCCCGACCGCATTGGTGCCCTGGTGGCCTTCGAGGACATCACGGAGGCCGAACAGGAGGAGCGGCGCCACCAGTTGCGGGAACGGTTCGCCGAGCTTGGGGAAATGACCGCCGGGGTGGCCCACCAGCTGAAGAATGGACTGGCCGTGTTGAAGGTGCAGGGCCAGTTGCTGGCGCGGGCTGGCCAGGGGGCCATCGCCGGACCCCTGCTGGAGGAGACCGAGGATCTCGAGAAGCTGGTCCAGCGCTTCCTTCAATGGGCGAAACCCCTGGAGCCGAACCTGGAGCCGTTGCGCCTGGAGGAGGCCGCGAAGCAGGCGCTCCAGGAAGTGCAGCGCCGCCCCGTGAGCCAGGGACGCCGGCTGCTCATCTCGGGCCAGGGCCAGGCCATGAGCGATGCGGTCCTGCTTCATCAGGCCCTGGTCAACCTGCTGGAGAACGCCTGCCAGGCGACCCCCGTAGGGGGCTCGGTGGAATTCCGATTGGCGGACGGGCGCCTGGATCTCCTGGACGGGGGGCCGGGGCTTTCCGAGGAAACGGCCATCCGCATGCTCAGGCCCTTCGAGAGCGGCCGGCCGGATGGCACTGGCCTTGGCCTGCCGCTCGCGCTGAAGTGGCTCAACGCCCAGGGCGCGGATTTGCGCCTGCTGCCCCGCCCCGAGGGTGGCACTCGCGCGGAGATCCGCTGGTAACTTGGTGGGATGAAGATCGCCCTGCTGCAACTGAATGCCCGCCTGGGCGACCCCGAGGAGAATGGCCGGAAGCTGGAAGCGGCCTACGCCAGGGCGGTCGCATCCGGTGCCAATCTGGCGCTGGCGCCCGAGTTGGTCATCCCCGGGTACCTGCTGGAGGACCGGTTGTGGGAGCCTGGGCTGCGGCGTCGCATCCAGGAGGAGTCTGGACGCCTGGCCTCCCTCGCGGGGACCGTGCCGCTGCTTTTCGGCACGGTGCGCCCGGCCCCCTCGGGCCGGCTCTGGAATGAATTGTGGTGGTGCGAGAACGGGGCACTCCGCCACTCCACGAGGAAGAGGGTGCTCCCCAGCTACGATGTGTTCGACGAGCACCGCTACTTCGAGCCGGAGCCCGCAGCCCAGTCCCTGGTTGACTTCCGGGGCCACCGCCTGGGGCTGTCCATTTGCGAGGATCTCTGGGCCGATCCTTACCTGGGCCACGCCCCGGTCACCTATTGCGCCGATCCCATCGCGGATCTGGTGGCCGCGGGCGCCACGCTCATCCTCAATGCCAGCGCCAGCCCCAGCGCCCTGGGCAGTTACGTGCCCCCGGGCCGGAGTGCCCTCTGGGCCATTCCCTCGAAGGATGCCCAGCGCCGCCGCCTGCTGTGTGGGCTGGCGCAGAAGCACGGCATCCCTGTGGCCTACGCCAGCCGCGTGGGCGCGGAAAGCTGGCTGCTGTTCGATGGCGCCTCGGGCATGGCGCTTCCTGATGGCTCCTGGCAGGGGGGCGAGCCCTTCCAGGAGGGCCTGATCCTGGTGGATACCACGACCAGCGGGGCTGCCTGGCCCGCGCAGAACGAAGGTGCCTGGCTGCGCAAGGCGCTGGTGACCGGCCTGCGCGACAACCTGGCCAAGCAGGGGGTGGAGGCCCTGGTGATCGGCCTCTCTGGGGGCATTGACAGTGCCGTGGCGGTGGCGCTGGCGGTGGAGGCCCTGGGGCCCGAGCGGGTGCTCGCCGTGGCCCTGCCTACGCGATACAGCAGCTCCGAAAGCACGGCCCTGGCCCAGGAACAGGCCCAACGCCTGGGCCTGGGCTTCCTGAGCCTCGACGCCGACGCACCCTACGCCGGGTTCAAAGCGGCGCTGGGTAGCGCCCTCCCGGGCCGATCCTTCGGGCTTACCGACGAGAACCTCCAGAGCCGCAGTCGGGGGAGCCTGCTCATGGCGCTGACTACGGAACCCGCCATCCAGAGCCGCCTGGGCACCGATCGCGTGGCGGTGCTGAATACCGGCAACAAGAGTGAGGCCGCCACCGGCTACTTCACCCTCTATGGGGATGGCATCGGCGCCTTCGCGCCCCTGGGCGACTGCCTCAAGGCGCGGGTCTACAGCCTTGCCCGGGAACTGGGAGAGGCCGTGCCCGAGGGTGTGCTCCACCGACCGCCCACGGCTGAACTGCGGCCCGGGCAGACCGATGAAGCGAGTCTCCTCCCCTACGCGCAGCTCGATGCCATCCTGGGGGCAGTCCTGGAGGCCCAGCGACCCGAGGAAGGATTGCCTGAGGATCTGGCCCTCCTGTTGGATGGGCCCGCCCTGGACCAGGCCCGGGCCGCCCTGCCGAGGATTCTGGCCCTGCTCCGGCGCACGGAGTTCAAGCGGCGCCAGTTGCCCTTCGCCTTCAAGGTCAGCCCCAAGGCCTTCGGTGTGGGCCGGCGCATTCCGCTCACGGCTCGGTGAGGGTCGGCTTGTCCGGGAGGGGGCCGCGCCCCAGGCTGGGGCTGCAGGGGGCGGGCTCATTTCTGTAGGCGAAGCCGCACCACTTCGATATCCTGGGGGTTCTGGCCGGTGTGGCGAAATGGCAGACGCGACGGACTCAAAATCCGTTTCCCCCTAAAGGAGTGTCGGTTCGAGTCCGACCACCGGTACCAGGTCAAAGGCCCCCTGGGGCCCTTTGTTTTTTTTGAGCGGATTCTATGGATTTTCTGGGTCTGGGGATGGAATAATTCAAATCTGCCACGGTCTTGATTGTCGGCAACAAGATGTTCCTCGATCCCAGCCTTAGTCTCATTCGAAGGTCCCCA
>JBBIHT010000233.1:0-3817 GCA_037446845.1 Geothrix sp.
ATGGAGGAGTACCAGCGACTGTATCGCCTGTCCCTGGACAACCCGGAATGGTTCTGGGGCGAGCAGGCCAAGGCCCTGACCTGGTTCCATCCCTGGCAATCGGTGCTGGATGCGGACTACAAGGAGGTGGATTTCTCCTGGTTCCTGGGAGGCCGCCTGAACGCCTGCTTCAACTGCGTGGATCGCCACCTTCCCCATCTGGCGAACAAGACCGCCCTGATCTGGGCGCAGGATGAGCCGGGTGTCTATACGCACATCACCTACCGCGAGCTCAAGCACAATGTGGCGCGGGTGGCCAATGTGCTGCTGCACAACGGCGTGAAGAAGGGGGATTGCGTCTGCGTGTACCTCACCATGATGCCGGACCTGGTCTATACCATGCTGGCCTGTGCCCGCATCGGTGCCATCCATTCCGTGGTCTTCGGCGGGTTCTCCGCCGAGGCGCTGCGGGATCGCATCGTGGATGCCCGGTGCAAGATCGTGGTGACGGCCAATGAGGGGCTTCGGGGTGGCAAGAGGGTTCCCCTCAAGCGCACCGTGGACCGGGCCATCGAGGGCATGTCCATGGTGGAGACGGTGCTCGTGGCCCGGCGCACCGACGTGGACGTCCCCATGGAGCCCGGCCGCGACCTCTGGCTGGACGAGGAGTGCGGACGCCAGCGCTCCACCTGCACCAACGAGTGGATGGGCTCGGAGGATCCGCTCTTCATCCTCTACACCTCGGGCAGCACCGGCAAGCCCAAGGGCCTCCTGCACACCACGGGCGGCTATCTGACCTATGCCTCTTACTCCCATAAAATGGTGTTCGACTACCACCCCGACGACATTTTCTTCTGCGCCGCCGACATCGGTTGGGTAACTGGCCACAGCTACATCGTGTACGGGCCCCTGGCCAACGGCGCCACTTCGGTCATCTTTGAATCCACCCCCCTGTATCCCGATGCCAGCCGTTACTGGCAGGTCATTGATGATCTCGGCGTGACGATCTTCTACACCGCGCCCACGGCCCTGCGGGCCCTGGCCCAGGCCGGCGACGACTGGATCAAGAAGACCAGCCGGAAATCGTTGCGGGTGCTGGGCACCGTGGGCGAACCCATCAATCCGGAAGTGTGGCGGTGGTACCACGAGGTGGTGGGCGAGGGTCGTTGCACCATCGTGGATACCTGGTGGCAGACCGAGACTGGGGGCATCCTCATCACGCCCCTGCCCGGGGTCACGCCGACCAAACCCGGTTCCGCGACCCTGCCCTTCTTCGGCATCAAGCCCGTGATCGTGGACCCGGCGACGGGGGTGCCCCTGGAGGGCAACGATGTGAAGGGGGCCCTGTGCCTGGCCGCCCCCTGGCCCGGCCAGGCCCGCACGGTCTTTGGCGATCACAAGCGGTTCAAGGAAACCTACTTCACCCAGTATCCGGGGTACTACTTCACCGGGGATGGCGCCCACCGCGATGCGGATGGCTACTACTGGATCACCGGCCGCATTGATGATGTGATCAATGTCTCCGGGCACCGGCTCGGGACCGCCGAGGTGGAAAGCGCGCTGGTGGCCCATGAATCCGTGGCCGAGGCGGCGGTGGTGGGCTATCCCCACCCCCTCAAGGGGCAGGGCATCTACTGTTATGTCCTCCTGAATAATGGTTTTGCGGAAAGCGGGTCCGAGCAGCTTATCGGCGCCCTCAAGGAGCAGGTGAGGCAGGCCATTGGTGCCTTCGCCAGCCCGGATGTGATCCACATCGCCTCGGGCCTGCCGAAGACCCGCAGCGGCAAGATCATGCGCCGCATCCTGCGCAAGATTGCCTCATCGGAGTACGACGGCATGGGGGATATCTCCACCCTGGCCGAACCGGATGTCGTCAACCGGCTCATCGAAGAGCATCAGAAAAGCCAAGGGTGAGCCCCGGGTCGCAACCAGGTCCTGCGTGAAATGGAATGAGCCCGGCTTGGCCGGGCTCATTCCCCGTTGGACTTTGGTGCACCGGGGGGGTGGCCTATTCGGGCAATCCGCGGACAAAGGCCCGGACCAGGGCCTCGAACCGGCTCCCGGCCGCCGCGCCGGCCGCCAGCACTTCCAGGTGGGTCAGGGCCTGGGGGAGGATGCCGGCGGCCATATTGCACAGACAGGAAATGCCCGCGACGCGCATGCCCTCCTGACGGGCGACGATGGCCTCGGGCACCGTGCTCATGCCCACGGCATCCGCGCCCAGAAGCCGGAAGGCCCGGATCTCGGCGGGCGTTTCGTAGCTGGGGCCCGTGAGTCCCAGGTAGACGCCTTCCCGCAGGGTCTGGCCCAGCCCCTTGGCGCAGGCCTGGAGGTGGTGTCGCAGGGAGCCATCGTAGACCGCCGTCATGTCGGGAAAGCGGGGCCCTGGCTCCACATTGGGGCCGATGAGAGGGTTGGTTCCGAACAGGTTGATATGGTCGCTGAGGGCCATGAGCTCGCCCACCTGAAAGCCGGGATTCAGGGCCCCGGCGGCATTGGTGAGGAGCACGGTCTTCACTCCCAGGCGCCCGTAGAGCCGCATGGGGCCAACCACCAGGGACATGGGGTGGCCCTCATAGAAATGGAAGCGGCCCGCCTGCAGCAGAATCCTGCGCCCCTCGAATTCACAGAAGATCAGCTTCCCCCCGTGCCCGGTGACCGTGGGGGCGGGGAAGCCGGGCAGGGCGGTGAACGGGATGCTGCGACCGGCCTGCGCCTCGGGTCCATCGGCCAGGGCTCCCAGGCCGGAACCCAGCACGATGGCCAGTTCAGGGGTGAAGGGCGCCTGGGCACGGAGCACTTCCAGGGCTGGGGTCGTCATGGCCAGATCCTAACGCGCTCAGGGGACCGGGGTGAAGGCCAGGGTGACCGTCACATCCGTCTGGAGGGCGGTGGGGCTCTTGAGCCGCAGGCGCACTGGATGGAAGTAGGGCGCGGTGCCATTCATGGGGAGCACCACAGGGCTGGTGCTCTGGCCGGCGCCATCGAAAGTGAAGGTGCGGGCCAGGAGGGGCAGATCCAGCTCCAGGGACGCCCCCGCGCCCAGGGCGGGGGTGATGGTGGCTGAAAGGATATAGCGCTTGTCGGCGCTCAGCAGGAAACCCGCGTAGGCCACTTCGGACCGGGAAACATTGGGGTAGGCCCCGTCCACCTGGACCGCCCCGGCCATGCTGAAGGCAATGGGGGCCAGGGGGGTGGTGCTGCTATTGGGATCCGTGCCCCAGTCCAGGAGGAACTTCGACTCGGGCCCCGTGGTGGGCCGAGGCCAGGCCACCCCGAAGGGCGCCAGCATGGGGGTCAGCGCTGAATCCGTGAAAATGGCGGCCAGATCCACGGGCTCGGTGGCGCTCTTGGCTTCCTTGAGGCGGTTCAACTGCGTGTAGATGTTGAGGGGTTCTGTATCGCGGGCCGTACTGTCCGTGGCGCCGTTGGTAGGCGCGGCGCTGATCTTGAAGAAGCGGTTGGTGGCCAGGGGGGCGATGGTGTCCCACTGAACGGAGGTGGCGGGGGTCGGGAGGCTGTTGGCCTTGAGAACGACTTCCCAGGCCAGGGCCCGCAAGGCACGGGCGGAGTAGGGTGACAGATCCGCCGATGCCAGCCCGGAGAGATCCCGGATATCGGTCAGGGCGTTGGCCAGGGCTGTGCCGTTGGTGTCGGCCAGGTAGGGGGACTTGAGGATGTTCGCGGCCATGGCCTCGGCCAGGCCCTCCAATCGTGCCAGGTCGGGGCTGAGGTTGGTCAGTGAGGCCGCCACGGGGCGAAGGGGGTTCAACCCCACGGAAAAGGTCCGGCTCAGGTTGGAGAAGTAGAGGGCATTGCGGGCGAACAGGGGAAGCAG
>JBBIHT010000234.1:0-3814 GCA_037446845.1 Geothrix sp.
AAGGATTTCGCCCGGGCGGCGCGGGATTTCATGCAGGGTGAAATCCTTCCCAAGGACGAGGCCATTGACAAGCTGGACCTGCCCCTAACCATCGAGCTCATGAAGAAGGCCGGGGAACTGGGCCTGCTGGGGCTGGAGATCCCCGAGGCCTACGAGGGCATGGATGTGGACAAGAGCACCGCCATGCTGGTGCTGGAGGAAATGAGCAAGCAGGGCAGTTTCGCCGTCACCTACAGCGCCAATTGCGGCATCGGCACGCTCCCCATCGTGTACTTCGGCACGGATGCCCAGAAGAAGGCCTACCTGCCCAAGCTGGCCACCGGCGAATGGCTGGCCGCCTACGCCCTCACCGAGGCGGGCAGCGGCTCGGACGCCCTGGGCGCCAAGACCACCGCCGTGCTGGATGGCGATCACTGGGTGCTGAACGGCTCCAAGATGTGGATCACCAATGCCGGCTTCGCGGATGTGTTCGTAATCTTCGCCAAGGCGGACGGCAAGGACTTCAGCGCCTTCATCGTCGAGAAAACCGACCCCGGCATCACCACCGGCGCGGAAGAAAAGAAGATGGGCATCAAGGGCAGCTCCACCCGCATGGTCATCCTGGAGAACTGCCGCATCCCCAAGGACCGGCTCCTGGGCGAGTTGGGCAAGGGCCACAAGATCGCCTTCGGGATCCTGAATGTGGGCCGGTTCAAGCTGGGCGTGGGCAGCCAGGGAGGCATGAAGCATATCCTCCAGCACACCATCAAGTACACCAGCGAGCGCGAGCAGTTCGGCAAGCCCATCAACTCCTTCGGCCTCATCCAGCAGAAGCTGGCGGACATGGCCACCAAGATCTTTGTGTCCGAGGCCCTGAACTTCCGCACCATCGGCTACCTGGACGATGCCCTCCATGCCACCAGCTGGGACAGCCCCACCGCCGGGGCCGACAAGATGGCCGCCATTGACGAGTACGCCATCGAATGCAGCATTTCCAAGGTCTGGGGCAGCGAGGCCCTGTTCTCCGTGGCGGACGAGGCCGTGCAATCCTACGGCGGCTATGGGTTCAGCGCCGAGTACCCGCCTGAAAAGGCCCAGCGCGATTGCCGCATCAACCGCATCTTCGAAGGCACCAACGAGATCAACCGCCTCCTCATAGCCGGTACGCTCCTGAAGCGGGCCATGAAGGGCGACCTGCCCCTCATGCAGTTCGGCCAACAGGTGGCCAAGGAGATGGCCAATCCTGTCAAGGCGGAGTCGTTCACCGGCCCCCTGGCCCGCCTCAAGCACGGCGTGGAGCTGAGCAAACGGCAGTGCATGCTGGCCGCGGGCCTTGCCGTGCAGGTGCTGGGCCAGAAGCTCATTGACAATCAGGAGGTGATGGCCCGCATGAGCAACATGCTCATGGAAATCTACGCCATGGAAAGCGCCGTGGTGCGCGCCGAGCGGATGCTTGAAGCCAATCATCGCTGGGCCCAGTTCGCCAGGGATTGCACCGAGCTGTATGTGAACGAAAGCTGGCACCGCGTCCATGGGGATGCCCGCATGCTCTGCGCGGATGTGGTCGAGGGCGAGGCTCTGCGTCACGCCCTGGCCGGCCTGAAGGCATTCACCGAGTTCCACCCCACCAGCGGCGCCCGCCTGCGGGGCCGGATCGCCTCTGAATTGATCCAGCGCGGCATCTACCCGGTGGAAGTGTTCTGAGCGCAGGCTTCGCCCCGCACTGGCAATCCAAAGCAGAGGGCCCCGGTTGGGGCCCTCTGCTTTGGAGGCAACCCTGATCAGCGCCGGATGTCGCGACCCTCACTGTGGCCATTGCCTCCCGAAGGCCGGGACTCGTGGGGGCGTTCCCGAGGAGCCTCGGCCCTGGGCTCGGAGCGCGACTCCCGCTCCATAGCACGGGGCTGCGGCGCGGGGCGGTGCTCCTCACGGTTCACATAGGGCCTTGGCGCCGGCTGGGTCTCCCGGATCTGGGGACGGGCCTCGAAACTTCGTTCCCGGGGGGCCGGTTCCGGGCGACGGTCCTCCAGGCGGGGCCGGGGCTCGAAACTGCGCTCGCGGGGTGTGGGCTCCAGGCGCCGCTCCTCTCGAGCTTCCACCCTGGGGTTCTCCCGGGGCCTGGATTCCATGGTCCGCTCTCGGGGTGCGGGTTCGATGCGGTGCAGGGATCCCGCCGACACCTCCGGACGCCGCTCAGCCTGCCCGCCGGGGGTCGGGCGCGCCTCGAAGCCGCGCTCCCGGGGAGCCATCATGCGCTCACCAGACCGTTGGCGGCTGCGATCCTCAAAGGGCACTCGGCTGGCGCTCGCCACACCGCCGGAACCGGGTCGTCCTTCCGCGCTGGCGGGCCTCAAATCCCGGCGCAGGATGGTGCGCCCGGTGGTGGCCTGGGCTTCCCGGGCATAGGTCGCCAGGCGATCACGGCTCACCTCGCTCCGGAAAGCCGCCTGCATTTGGCCCGGGTTGCGGAACTCGGTGTGGGACACGATGAGCGGAGTCCTGCGCCAGGGGGCTTCCAGGCCCCTTCCGCCGCCGTTCCAGGAGGTGGCGCCGGTGGCACCGTTGAAGGAACGAAGCACATTGGCGTCGGAGTAGATGTGCCGGTTCACATTCCCCACATTGATGTAGTTCACGGAAACCACATTCCAGGCATAGCCGCCGCCCCAGGCGCCGTAGCCCCAATGACAGGGCGTGTTGTAGTAGCCCAGGGGGGCCCACCCGTAGTAGCCCGGAGTGTGGTTCCATGCCACCCATGCGGGACTGTAGTACATGCCGGGAATCCAGAACCAGCCCACGCCCAGGCTCCAGTGCCAGCGGCCATGGTGGTAGGCCACATAGGACCAGGGCTCATCGGAGATCCAGGTCATGCCCCCGGAGTAGGGCGCCCAGCGCCCCTGGTAGTAGGGCCGCCAGTCCTCGGCCACGCCGTTGGGCTGCCAGACCCAACCGAATTCGCCCGATTCCACCCAGCGGCCATTCCGATCAAGGTCATCGGCATAGTAGCGAATCTCGGAAGGCACCCGGTCCCAACTTTCGCCGCGCCGGATCACCACAGCCCGCTCGCTCCAGCGATCGAAGTCATCGCCGTCATAGGTATTGAAGCCCCGCACCCGGTCCAGGCTGTCCTGGGGGCTGTACACCGTCAGGCGATCCCCGGCGGCGATGCGGGTCTGGTCCCTTTCGTTGGCAAAGGCAACGCGACCGTTGTGCACTTTCAGGCGCACCAGGCGATCCCGTTCGGCCTCGATGGTGAAGGCGCCCTTGTCCAGGCAGGTGGCGCTACCCGATGGGGTATCCACCCGGAAGCGGGCATCGCTCTGCCCGCCCAGGACCACCCGCAGGCGGCCGTAGTCCAGGCGCAGGAGGATCTGCTTCTCGCCCTTCCTGTCCGTGAATAGCGCCGCCACGGTGAAGCGCGTGGCCCCGCCGAAGGCCACCCGGGTGCCATCCCCCAGTTGCAGAACGCCTCGGCCGCGGCTTTCCACGACATCGCCTTCGGCGATGGGCGTGCCGCGGGTCAGGGTTTCATCCAGCTCCCCCTTTCGGATCTTCACCTCCCCCTCCAGGGTGCGAACCATGGCGTACCGATCAGCGGATTCGCCCTGATAGGTTTCGTCCTCCGCGGGAGCCGTGGCGGCAGTGGGGGCCTGGGGAGCCGCCATCAGCAGGGCCGCGGGAAACAGCAATGCTGCGAAGCGGAATGGCTGGCGGATCGTACTCATGGAGTCCTCCGTGGGGTGGGATGCCGATGCCCTAAGGATCGGTTCCTGCTGGGGTCAGAGCCAGGGTCGTGCCAAAGGGATGAGGAACCCGCCTCAATCCTTGGGGAAAGGCG
>JBBIHT010000235.1:0-3806 GCA_037446845.1 Geothrix sp.
GCCGGTGGAGGCGCGGAGCCTGCCGGCGAAGCAGATCCTGCACGAGGAGGCTCTGGCTGTGTTCCAGGCCTGGGACAGGAAGCCGGATAAGATTCCCTACTGACGCTTCAAGCTGGCCCCTGCGCGGTGGCATCCTCGGCGGTGATGTCGGTGCCATGAGTCTGGGCATTCCGGCGGATCGGGCAGTCGGGAGCGGGGCAACGGTCGCAATAGAGGCGCATGCAGGGGTCCACATGGGTGTGGACCTCGCCCTCGATGTTGGCCTCCCTGAGCACCTTGATGCCGAAGCCTTCGCAGAGGTCATGGGCCTGGCGCACAGGGTAGTATTCGGGTACCACCATATGGATATCCACATGGGTGTACCTGCCTGACCGGAAGGTGCGCATTTCGTGGACTGCGATGATGTCCCAGGGGCGGATTCGGTTCATGGTCGCCAGCACCTGCTCCAGGACCCCGGGATCCTCCATGTCCAGCAGGGCCTGGGAGGATTCCTTCACCAGCCGGAACCCTGTGCGGGCGAGCAACAGGCCCACGATCATGGCCATGACCGGGTCCAGCCACTGGAGACCCGTGAATTTGACGGCAAGCAGGCCCGTCATGATGCCGATGGTGGTCCAGAAATCTGAAAGAATGTGGTGGCCGTCAGCCTCCAGGGCCCTGGAGCGCGTTTTTCGACCCTGGCTCAGCAGAAACCAGCCGAGCATTCCATTGAGGGCCCCGGCCAGCAGGTTCACCGCCAGGCCCAGGCCCAGGTCCTTCAGCACCACACCATAGAGGAGTCCCCTGGACGCCTCCAGCAGGATGAACACGGCCGCCAGGGTGATGAGGCCGCCCTCGAAGGCGGCGCTGAAATGCTCGATCTTCCCATGGCCGTAGGGATGCTCCTTGTCGGCGGGTTTCCCGGCAAAGATGACGGCGCCCAGCGCAAACACCGCCGCCACCACATTCACGATGCTTTCGATGGCATCGGACTTCAGGGCAACGGAGCCCGAAAGCAAATAGGACAGGTACTTCAAGCCCAGGACAGCGAGTCCAGCCGTGATCGAGAGGACCGCGATGCGCACTCGGTAGCTCTGTTCGGATTGTGCTCCGGCCATGGCGGATCCTTCCGGGGTCAATCGAGGGTTTCGAAGAGGTTTCTCTGGACGCCGTTGCCAGGGTCGGACGGAAAGGGGAAGGCGGCCGCGGGCGCCCAGGGACGGTCCGGGTCAAAGGGTCCCGGGAGCGGCAGTTCCGGAGGCAGCCAGCGGAGGGCAGGAGGATCCTGGACCAGGCCGAGCAGAGCCAGGGCGCCCGCTTCCGGGGGAACCGCAGGCACGCGCAGCAAGGTGGCCGGGGGATGGCTGAGGGCCTCCGGCCAGCCCAGAGGGTGCGCAGTCCTGACCTCCAGCGGAGTGGGATCCCGGGGATCTGCGGTGAAGCCGATGGTGAAGGATCCCGGTGCCGGGGGCAGGGGCAGGCTGGCACGCCAGGGCAGGCCCTCGCGCAGGGCCTGGCGGCCCAGCAGACTGGCGGCCTCGAAATTCCCGCAGCAGCCCATGTGGATGGGCGCCCGAAGGCGATCTTCCAGCAGGGCGTGCAGGGCCCGGAGCTGACCGAAGGCCGCTGGCCAGGAGCCACCGGCACGCTGGAATTCGGCTCCGCCCAGCAGGGCAAGGCGCCAACCCACCGCTCTGCGGGAGAAGGGGAGCTCCGCGAAGGCGCCGGCGGCCAGGCGCTGGGCCAGGCCCCGTTCGGCCTGCCCCTGGGCCTCGCTCATGGCCCGGTGCAGCGTGTCGCCGGAGGCCAGCACCGAGAGGGCGCCCAGGGGCAGGGCCACCTCGCCCCAGAGCCAGCCGGGGGCAACCTCCTCCCCCGGCCGGGTGCTGCCCAGTTCGGGCAGTCGCCAAAGGGATTCCCGCCGGGGCACCCAACCGAGGACGCCTTGTCGCCAGGCCTCGCCAAGGGGGCCCTGGGGCGGTTCAGGGCTGTGCAACCATCCCCGGAAGGCCCCGCCGGGCACCTGGCCCGCCTTGTCCGAATCCAGGTGCAGGGACAGGCCAGGAATGGCGGAGAGGGCTTCCCACCAGCCCTGGCGGGCCTCGGCGGGAAGGGCCTCCATCCAGGTGGGGGGCTGATCCCACACCAGCCCGAAACCACCGGGCAGGATGGCCAGGAGGTTCATGAGCCGGGCCAGGGCCCGACCTGGGGCGGCATGGACTGAGGCCAGGCCTTCCTCCAGGAAGCGGGATCCGCACCAGCCGGCCCAGGGGCCGTCCACCGCTGAGCGAAGGAGGAAACCACGGCCCTCCAGGGTGTTCATAGGGGCCTCATGGAGGAGGGGAGTGGCGTGAAGGTCGGGCGTCCGACACCACCCGGCCGGAAGGCCAGGTCCCAGCGGGCTCGCAAGTGGCGGGCCGCCCTTTCGGCGGCGGCCTGGTCGTCCAGTCCGCAGAGGCGGAGGCCCAGCCAGGAGGCAGAGAGGGTGCACCCGGTCCCCCGGGGCTCTCCCTTCAGGCGGGGGGTGGCCTCGAGGGGCGTCAGGGCCTGGGGCGTTATCCAGAGGTCCTGGACGAGGCCGCCTTCACTGTGGCCTCCTTTCAGCCACACGGCGGCGGCACCGGATTCCAGCCAGGGCTGGGCGAGGGCTTCAGGGGAGGCACTGCGAATGCGGTCAGGGGCCAGGCCCGCGAAGGCGGCGGCCTCCCCGCGATTAGGGCACACCACCCAACTGCCGGAAGGCAGCAGGGCCGCGGCCATGCGCCGCAGGGTCTGGCCATCATGCAGGCCCACGCCGGCTGTGGGGGCCAGGATGGGATCCCAGATGCGAAGGGGCGAGGCCAGGTGCTGGAGGCTGGCGCAGAGGCGGCGAAAGGTTCCTTCGTCCACGGCACACAGGCTCAGCTTCACGCCCCAGCGCCCGACCAGGTGGGGGGCCAGGGTTTCCAGCCCCTGAACCGGGTCGAGGCGGGGGGCCTCGATGCGGCTGCAGGCGAGGCCATTCTGCAGGGTTTCCGCCAGGGGAATGGCCATGGGCTGGCAGCCCAGTTCCGCCAGGGTCAGGGCGTCCCGGAGCAGTCCAGCACCCCCGGAGGGATCCATGCCACCCAGGCACAGGGCAACGGGAGGGGGAGTGGGGGTCGCGGCATCCATGGTGGATCCCCAGGATGCCATAGCCGCGTGCCGAGGCCCGCGTTCAGACCTTGCGGTCGGGATCCACGATCTCGGTGACCCGCAGGCCCAGGCTGTCCTCCAGTACAGTGACCTCTCCGCGAATGAGCACCCGCTCCTTGCAGAGCACTTCCATCGGTTCCCCCGCGCTCTTCTTGAGTTCCACCAGGGAGCCAGGCTCAAGGTCCAGCAGGTCGCGGATGGTCATGCGCGTGTGTCCCAACTGGATTTCCAGGCGGAGGGGAGTGTCAATGAAGGGCATGACCTCGGCCACCACCTGCTCGAAGCTGAGCACGCGATCGCCGTCAATCCGTTCCCCTCGCTTGATGGCCATGGACCTCCTCCGGCTTGTGTCAAAGCATGGACCCGAGTCGAGGGAGCCGCAATGGACATGCCAGCGGGCCTGATCCTGGCCTGAAGCGTCGCGGATGGCCTGCCCCCATGACTCGCCCTGGACCAGGTAGCCCCTCCCCCAGGGCGGGCTTCCTGGCAATGGGGCCTACTGCTGGATGGCCCAATCCACGATGAGCACGCTCTTGATGGGGCGCTTGGGCTTCTTGTGCTTGGGGTCTTCCTTCTCTCCGGCCTTGGGAGGATGGGGCTTGAACTGATCGTTCAGCTTCTCCTTGATCTCCTTGCGAAGGGCTTCCCGGGAT
>JBBIHT010000236.1:0-3779 GCA_037446845.1 Geothrix sp.
TTGGCAGTTCGCCGCAGGTGGGGGTGGGGGTGCCGTTGAGGGTGATTCTGGCCATGGGTTCCTCCGGGCGCGCTTCAGACTACGGTCCCTAAGGGCGCAGGCAAGGGCCTGGCGCAAATCCTGGAGGCGCAGGGTGGCCACCAGAGGTCAGGCCACCAGCCCGGAGGGGAAACCGCCTGGGCAGAGTCGAGCCGCGACAGAGAGGCTCGAGACCGGAAGGCTCCTGATGGATACTGGAGGGCTGGAGGTTCCATGAAGATCCTGCTGCTCGGTTCCGGTGGCCGGGAATACGCGCTGGCATTGAAGCTGAAGGCCTCGGCCATGGGGGTGGAACTGGTATCGGCTCCCGGCAGTGATGCGCTGGCGGAATGGGGCTCCTGTGTCCCCTTGGACATGGCGGATCCGGCCGCCGTGGCGGCCTGGTGCCGCCTCAATCAGCCTGACCTGGTGGTGGCAGGGCCCGAAGTGCCCCTCGTCGCTGGCGTGGCGGATGCGGTGCGAGCGCTTGGCATTCCCGTTTTTGGCCACAGTGCAGCCACGGCGCGGCTGGAGGGGAGCAAGGCATTTGCCAAGGACTTCATGCAGCGGCACCGGATCCCCTGTGCTGCCAGCCACACTGTGACGGACCTTGCCGCTGGCGAGGAGCTCATCCAGCGCTGGCCCCATGGTTTCCCCGTCGTACTGAAGGCCGATGGCCTGGCGGCGGGCAAGGGGGTGGTGCTGGCCCAGAGTAAAGAAGCAGCGCTCGCCTGCTTCCGCTCCTTCATGGCGGGGGAGTTCGGCGAGGCCAGCCGGACCGTGGTTCTTGAGGCGCCGCTGGTCGGCATGGAACTGTCCCTGCATGTGCTGGTGGATGTGGATGCGGAGCATGCCGCCTATGCCCTGTTGCCAGCCTGCCAGGATCATAAGCGCATTTTCGAGGGCGATGCTGGCCCCAACACCGGGGGCATGGGGGCCTTCGGTCCCCTCCCCTTCCTGCGCCCCGAAGATACGGAGCGGATGCGCAAGGAGCTGGTGGAGCCCACGCTCCTGGGCCTCCAGGCAGATGGGCTCGCCGCCTGCGGTGTCCTGTTCCTGGGGGTGATGTGGACCGCGAAGGGGCCGGAACTGCTCGAATACAATGTGCGCTTTGGCGATCCCGAAACCCAGGTGCTCATGCAGTTGCTCGATGAGGATCTGGTCGCCCTGCTGCTGGAAGTCGCCACAGGGCGCTTCGGTTCCAGGGAGCTGCGCCTCAAACCCCACACTGCCATCGCCGTGGTGCTGGCTGCCGAGGGCTATCCCGGAGACGCGAAGAAGGGCGTCCCCATCGCCCTGGGCACACCCGCCGTCACCGTCATCCATGCGGGCACCCGGAAGCAGGGCAGCGGGTGGTTGACCCAGGGCGGCCGGGTCCTGAACCTAGCCACCTCGGCGCCGGATCTGGCCTCCGCCCGTACCGCCATCGAGGTCGCCATGGCCCAGGTGCATTGGCCCGGCATGCAGGTGCGCCGCGACATCGGCCTCAAGGCGCTGAACCACGCCCAGGCTGGCAAGACTGTCCAGGATGCCTGGTGAACCGCTCGGAAGGGCGTTCGGACCGCTAGTGGATGCCCCGTCGCAGGAAGCACCCGGCGAGCACCAGTGCCAGGACAATCAGGGTTGTGGATCCCGCCGCGCGGTGGAACCGAGGAAGCCTTGCCAGGCGCGTGTCTCCCTCGCGCCAGGCCAGAGAGAGGCGCCCCAGCGCCAGGGTGGCCAGGGCTAGGCCCAGGAGCAGGACCAGCGCCCGGCGCGGCAGGGTGGCCAGGGACGGGAAGGCCCAGGCGCTTCGGGCGGCGAAGCAGGCCCAGGCTGCCAGCATGAGATGCCCATGCAGGCGATACTCCCCGCGGCGCACGGCCCGCAGGGCCAGGATCGCCAGGGGGACGATGGGGAGCAGGAGGAGGTCGGGCATGGGCCCTAGCCTACAATCCCCCGCCCAGATGCAGGGTTCCGGGCGCTAGAATCCTTCACCAGCTGCGGGGGTGCCATGTCGGATCTGCTGAAGGACCTCCTGGGCCACCAGGCCTGGGCTGATGCCATGTTCTTTCATGCCTGGGGGGTTTCCGGGGCGCGGGAGGATGAGGAAATCCGGAGCCGAACGGCCCACCTGGTGCAGGTCCAGGAGGCGTTTCTGCGACTGCTCAAGGGGGCCGAGGTTGCCCTGCCGGACTCGCCTGTGCCCCCTCTGGATGAGTTGCTGGCCCGCTGCAAAGCCGGTCATCAGGTCTTCCTGGCCATGGGTCGGGCCCTTGACCAGAATGCCCTGGAGCGGGTGATCAGGGTGCCCTGGTTCCCGGATCCGCCGTGCCTGGTATCCGTGTCGGAGGCGCTGACCCAGACTTGCCTGCACAGCCAGCATCACCGGGCCCAGAACATGTTGCGCCTCAAGGCCCTGGGTGCCAAACCCAGGAATGTGGACTACATCATCTGGCTCTGGAAGCAGAAGCCCGAGGGCCGCTGGGACAAGTGAAGGCAGGGATGGTGCGAGAATGGAAGTTCCCGAGGTCATCCATGAGTGCCGTCCCCGAGTCGTTCATGCGCCGTGCCATCGCGCTTTCCCGCCTGCACATGGAGGCCGGCGAGGGCGGGCCCTTTGGCGCCGTGGTGGTGAGGGCGGGTGAGGTGGTGGGCGAAGGCTGGAACCGGGTCACCTCCAGCCACGATCCCACCGCCCATGCCGAAATGCTCGCGATTCGCGAGGCGGCGCACGCGGTTGGCAGCGAACGGCTGGAGGGCTGCGAGCTGTGGGTTACGCTGGAGCCATGCCCAATGTGCGCAGGCGCGATCAGCCATGCGCGAATCAGCCGCCTCTATTACGCCGCCAGCGACCCCAAGGGCGGCGCGGTGGAGCATGGGAGCCGCGTGTTCGAACAAGTGCAATGCCTGCACCGCCCCGAGGTCTATTCCGGCATGGGCGAATCGGAGGCTGGCGAACTGCTGCGCGAATTCTTCCGCGCCCGGCGCTAGAGCCCGCGCCAGATCTTCAGCGGCACGGCATTGCGCGGACCATAGGTGCGGTTGACGCAGGTCGTGGGCTGCATCTTTGCATTATAGCAGATCCGGATTTCGCGCAGCCAGCCGCCGTTGCTGGCGAGGATGCCGACCGACTTCATCGGGATGCCCGGGTTGAGCTCGGCGAAGGCGCGGCGCAGGTCGCCCATCGTCAGGCCTTCCTTGCGCGAGAGGCGGTCCGCATCGGGCAGGCTCAGGCCGTTCCACAGCTGCTGCTCGGTCTTGAAGTACTCGCCCGGGGTCTTGGCCATGCAGCTGCCGTGCTTGGCCCATTCGTGTTCGAGCAGCCACGGCACGGGCGTCATGCAGAGGTTGGCCTTCAGCTCCTCTGCGCTAGGACGGGGTTCAAGCGCGCACCACTGCGGTGCCTGGCCGCGCGCTTCGGGCCAGAGGCCATGGAGCACGAAGCCGAACCGGCCGATTTCGCCGCCGCACTGGTAATCGTTCGAGCGGCCAGGCTTGCCCCGGCAATATTCGGGCGACCAGCTGATTGCGAGCGTATAGCTGGTGATCGGCGCCTCGATCCGCGGGCCGTCGGGCCGCACCGGACGGGGCAGCTCGATCTCGGCAGGCGCGCGGCACTGATAGGCCTGCGCCAAGGCCGGGGCGGGCAGGGCCAGCGCGGTGATCAAAAACGGCAGAACTCTAACCGAAAGCATCGACATCCTGTTCCAGTATTCGGCCTTTGCCCCTGAGCCACGCGCGCGCCTTCTTTTGAAACAGGCAGGTGACCGCGACCCCGT
>JBBIHT010000237.1:0-3774 GCA_037446845.1 Geothrix sp.
GGCGGCCTTGAGATCCGCCAGGAGCACCCGCAGGAACTTAGGGGGCAGCCCCTGGGACTCGGCGACGGTGGCCACCAGGATCGGACCAGGCCCAATTTTCAAGGCGAGTCCGACCATGAATTGCAATCCGTACCTCGACCTGGCTGAACCCTTCATCGTGATGACCCCATGACAATACATAATAAAAATAATTAACAAACTTGACAATTCCTTTTTTCATTTCCACACTTCAGGACTCGGATTCGCCCGATTCCTGAAGGAGCCCCCGATGGCCCAGTCGAACCCCACCGCCCGCCCCAATCGCGTGGAGCACGCCTACGATCTCATCGGCTTCACGCCGGTGGTGCGGCTGAACCGCATCGTGCCGAAGGGCGCCGCCAGGATCTATGTGAAGCTCGAAAGCGCCAACCCGGGCGGCAGCGTGAAGGATCGCATCGCCCTGAGCATGATCCAGGATGCGGAGGCGCGGGGGGTGCTGAAGCCGGGCATGATGCTGCTGGAGGCCACCAGCGGCAACACGGGCATCGGTCTGGCCTTCGTGGCGGCGACCAAGGGCTACCGGATCACGCTGGTGATGCCCGACACCATGACGCAGGAACGGCGTGCGCTGCTCAAGGCCTATGGCGCAGAACTGGTGCTGACGCCCGGCTCCGGCGGCATGAAGGCGGCCGTGGACAAGGCCCAGGAACTGGCCAAGGGTGATGCTTCCTTCTTCCTGGTGCGGCAGTTCGATAACCCGGCCAACCCCGCTGTGCATCGCCGCAGCACGGCCCTGGAGATCCTGGAACAGGTGCCCGAACTGGATGCCTTCATCGCGGGCGTGGGCACGGGCGGCACCGTCACGGGGGTGGGCGAGGTGCTGGCCCAGCAGAAGCCAGGCACCCTGGTGGTGGCCGTGGAGCCGGATACCTCTCCCCTGCTGAGCGCTGGCCAGGTGGGCCCCCACAAGATCCAGGGCATCGGCCCCAATTTCGTTCCTTCCATCCTGAACCGGCAGGCCTTCCAGCGGGTGCGGCCCGTGGGCTATGACGACGCCATCGCCACCGCCCGGCGATTGGCCCGGGAGGAAGGGCTGCTGTCGGGCATCAGCACCGGAGCCATCGTGTTCGCGGCCCTGGAGGTGGCGCGCGAGCTGGGCGAGGGCCGGACCGTGGTGGCCGTGCTTTGCGACACCGGCGAGCGCTACCTCAGCCATCCTCTGTACGCCGAGATGGACGGGCCCTCGGCCCAGTAGGGCGGGACAGGTTGGGCCGGAAAGGGCGGGTTGCCTGGGGCTACCCCTGGCAAGCCCAACCCTGAAAGCGTCTATGCTTGGGCACGCATCGAGGTGCCCATGAGGCTGATTGCGCTTGCCATGATCGCGGTGCTGATGCCCGCACAGGCGCCCGGATCCGCCCGGGCCTCGGCCCTGGAGCGGGCGGTGGTCCAGGCCATGAGCGAGGCCCGGGTGCAACCCCGGGCCTTCGCGAAGCATCTGCGGGAGCTTCGCCCCTTTTTCGAGGGTACCCTCTGGAAGCGGCCGGACCGGGTGCCCCTGCGCACGGAAGAAGGGGTGGCGGCCCTAGACGAGGCCATCGCCTTCCTGGAATCGGCGCGGCCCGTGGGGCCCCTGCGGTTCAACGAAGGCCTGGCCCGGGCGGCCCGCGCCCATGCCCAGGACATCGGCCCCCGGGGCAGCCTCGAGCATGCGGGGGCCGATGGCAGCCGCCTGTCGGCGCGGCTCAATCGGCTGGGCACCTGGCAGGGTCTGGTGGCCGAGAACATTGCCACCTATGAGGACGAGCCCCTGCAGGTGGTGATCCAGCTCCTGGTGGATGATGGCGTGCCCGGGCGCGGGCACCGGCACAACCTCTTCCATCCAGACCTGCATCAGGCGGGTGCGGGGATCGCTCCCCACCGGGACTATGGGACCGTGATCGTCGTTGACTATGCGGACGGGTTCGTGGAGGGGCGCTGAAGGGGGAAACCCTGATAGGCTTGGCCCAATCCTGTTGGGCGAGGCGCCATGGCATGGCTGGCAAGGCTGGGTACCCCGGTGCGCGGATTCCTGGAGTTTCTGGGCGATCAGGCCCACCTGGTGGTGCGGACCCTCCTGGCCGGGCTGGCGCTGCGTCTGAACCAGCTGGAGGTGGTGGGCGCCCAGACTCGCCTCCAGATCCGCTTCACCGGGCTGGACGCACTCTGGCTGGTGACGGGAACCGCCCTCCTGCTGGGAGCGGTGACGCTGATCCAGGCGTTCACCCAGCTCTCGGGCCTGGGGGCCGAATCCTACATCGGCGTGCTCATGGTGCTGATCATCCTGCGCGAGCTGGGCCCGCTGCTCACGGCGGTGCTGGTGATTGGCCGCAGCTCCACCGCCATCGCGGCGGAACTGGGCTCCATGCAGCTGAACGATGAGGTGGATGCCCTGGCGGCGCACGGGGTGAATCCCTACCAGTACCTGCTGGTGCCGCGGTGGGCGGGCGTCCTGGTGTCGCTCTTCGTGCTGGTGGTCTTCTTTGACACGACGGCCCTGGCGGGTGGGTTCCTGGTGGCGCGCCTCAAGTATGGAATTTCCTTTGGCTACTTCATGGATTCTGTACGACAGTCATTGTCCAATCGAGACTTCCTTGCGACCCTGGTGAAGGTGGCGCTCTTCAGCGGTGCGATCACCTTCCATGCCGCCCATTTCGGCCTGCGCATCCGGCGCAGCCAGACTGAGATTCCCCAGGCCGTTACCCGGACGGTCGTCACGGCCCTGCTGGCCGTGTTCCTCCTGGATGGCCTTGTGGCCGCCCTCCTCTACTCCTGATGCTGAGGATCCACGATCTGGCCCTGGATGCGCCCGATGGCGGGCCACTGCTGTCCGGGCTCAGGCTGCATGTCCCTGCCGGGGGCAACCTGTTGCTGGAAGGCCCCAGTGGCTGCGGAAAGAGCCGCCTGCTGAAGGTCATCGCCGGGACGGAACGGCCCCGTTCGGGCACCGTGGCCATCGGCGGCGAGGCGATCTGGCCCGGGCGGGGAGCCTTCACTCTGGCGGGCCGTGTGCGGGTGGGCCTCGCCTTCGCCCGGGGCGGGCTGCTGGCCAACCTGAGCCTGCACGACAATGTGGCCCTGCCGCTACGGTTCCAGGGGGTGCCGGCAGGCCAGGTCGAGCACAGGGTGGGGGAGGCCCTGGACTCCTTTGGCTTGGCTGCCATGGCGGGACTGCGGCCCCATGCGGTCAGCGATGGCGTCCGCCGGTTCGCGAACCTGGCCCGGGTGCTGGCGCTGGCGCCTTCCCTGGTCCTGCTGGATGAGCCCCTGGGCGGCCTTGAGCCCAGAGACGGGGCCATGGTCTTGGCGCTGCTCCAGCACTGGGCCGCGGATCCCGGCTGTACCCTCGTTCTGGCCATGGATGGCACCCATTCCCTGGTCCTTCCAGAAGTGCGCCGCTTCCAGCTTGCGGCCTCCAGTCATGCGCAGGAGCCCCTATGAACTTCGAGAAGCAGGATGCCCGGCTCGGGGCCCTGGTGCTTCTGGCCCTGGCACTGTTCGCGGGGCTGGTGGTCTACAAGAATGCCGCAGTCGTCACTGAGAAAACCTATCCGCTGGTGGTACGGCTGGAGGATATCGAGGGTCTGGTACCCGGCACGGATGTGCAGTTGAAGGGCTACCGGGTGGGTTCCGTGCAGCGGGTGGACATGCGCCAGGAGGGCAGGGAGTGCTACTTCCTCGCCCGCATCGCCATCCGGGATGACATCCGGCTCTGGCGCGGAACCCGGGCCGTGCTGGCGCCCAAGGGTGTGGCGAGCG
>JBBIHT010000238.1:0-3752 GCA_037446845.1 Geothrix sp.
CAGCGCGAGTTCGAGGGCCGCTTCCTGGCCGATCAGGCCGAAGTGGATCGCACCGCCCTGGAGCTCTACAAGCAGAACCCAGGTTTGGCGAAGGATTACCTCACTCACTACGCCGCCACCCAGACGGCGGAGGTCATGGCCCGATGGAGGAAACTGGGTGAGTTCCTCGTCTGGAAATACCTCGACGGCAATGTGCGGAACGAGAAGGGCGAAGTCACCCATCCCAGGGCGCCGGAGGACTGGCTGCGCTGCATCGTCAAGGACCACGGCGATGTGATCAAGGTGAAGAAGGTCGAGGGACTGGCGCCCGACGAGGAATAGGCCTGCGGGGAAGAACCCCGGCGATGCCCAGGGAGAAGGCCCCTGCTGCGGGGCCTTCTCCCTGTCCGGGGCGCCCCCGGAAAGATTGTGACGCTCGCCGATCCCCGCCCCATGGGATCATGGGCGATCATCCGAGGCCTTATGCACCGCCCTGATCCGCACTCCTACTACGACGCCGCCCAACCCAAGGCACGGCGCTGGCGGCTGAAGCTGGGGGTGGATTTCACCTCGAAGCGCCTCGCAGGGGAGGTGCTGCTCGACTTCGGCTGCGCCATTGGCGGCCTTCTGGACCTGGATACCAAGGGGCTTGAGATCCTCTCGGTGCAGGCGCCTGGCCAAGGGCCCATCCCCTGGGAACTGGGGGAGGTGGACCCGATCCTGGGCCAGCGTCTGCGCCTCACGGTCCCTGATGGCACCAATGCAGTTGCCATTTCCTACCGCACCGCGCCGGATGCCATGGCCCTGCAATGGCTGGACGCCGCGCAGACCGAAGGAAAGGTGGCCCCCTACCTCTTCAGCCAGTGCCAGCAGATCCACGCCCGCACCCTGGTGCCTTGCCAGGACACGCCCATCGTTCGCATCGCCTACCAGGCCGAAGTGACTGTGCCGGAGGGCCTCACCGCCGTGATGTCGGCAGGCCCCGACGGCGACCAGTCACTGGGAGATGGTCGCCACCTGTTCCGCTTCACCATGCCCCAACCCATTCCCTCGTACCTGCTGGCCCTGGCCGTGGGCCGCCTGGAGGCAAGGGACTTGAGCCCCCGCAGCCGCGTCTGGGCCGAGCCGGAAACGGTGGAGGCCGCGGCCTGGGAGTTCGCCGGCATCGAGGAGACCATCGTCAAGGCGGAAGGCCTCTTCGGCCCCTATCCCTGGGACCGCTACGACATGCTGGTGCTGCCGCCCTCCTTCCCCTACGGCGGCATGGAAAACCCCCGCATGACCTTCCTCACCCCGACCCTTCTGGCGGGGGACCGCAGCCTGGTGGATGTGGTGGCCCATGAGCTGGCCCACAGCTGGACCGGCAATCTTGTCACCAATGCCAGCATGGAGCACTTCTGGCTGAACGAGGGCTTCACCGTGTGGGCGGAACGGCGCATCCTGCGCATCCTCCACGGCGACGATGCCGCTGCCCTGGGCTGGGCCACGGGCCAGAAGGCCCTGGAGGACAGCCTGGAGCGTTTCCAGGCCGAGCCCCACCTCACCGTGCTGCGCATGCACCTGGAAGGCATTGATCCCGATGACGCCTTCTCCAGCATCCCCTACGAAAAGGGGGCGAGGCTCGTCGCCGCCCTGGAACGGGAGGCGGGCGAGGAGCGGTTCAACCACTTCATCCGCGAGTACATGGATGCCTTCCGGTTCACCTCCATCACCACCGAGAAGTTCTGCGCCTTCGTGGAATCCAAGCTGCCCGGCGCGCTGGAGTCCGTCCACGCCAGCGCCTACCTGGACCAGCCGGGCCTGCCCGAAACCGCCCCCGTGTTCCGCAGCGTCCAGCTGGACACGCTGACCGTGCTGGCGGAACGATGGTCCGAGGGCGCCCGTCCCAGCGCCACCCAGATCGCCGCCTGGAAGCCCGCCGAGCTGCTGGTGTACCTCCAGAAACTGCCCCGCGACCTCAGCACAGGCGACTGCGCGTGGCTGGATGAGCATTTCCAGCTCATGGGCCGTGGCAACTACGAGATCCTGGTGGAATGGCTGACCCTCGCTGCCAGGGCCGACTACGAGCCCGCCTTCCCGCGCATTCGGGAAGTGCTCCGCCGCGTGGGCCGCATGAAGTACCTGCGCCCCCTGTACGGCGCTCTGGGCCAGCACCCCCGCACCCGTGCCCTGGCCCTGGACATCTTCGCCACCGCCAGCCCCGGCTACCACAACCTGTCCCGCCGCGTCGTCCAGTCCGTTCTCGAAACCTACCCCGCCTAAAGATCCACCACGGAGACACGGAGGACACGGAGCAAAGCACACAGAGAAAGTCCTGCCTTTCCTCTCCGTGTCGCCTGCTGCGATCTCCGTGCCTCCGTGGTGAATCCCTTCCTCCAAGAGGAGTCCCATGCCCCACGGATCTGAACCCCAGGAGATCAAGGGTCTGCCCGCGAACGCGCGCCGGGCGCTGGAACCCGGCGAAAGCTATGTACCCCTCGTGCCCCAGGATGGCGTGCCGGAAGTCACGCCCCGGGCCATCACCCTGGGCCTCATCTTCTGCGCCATCTTCAGCCTGGCCGCCGCCTACCTGGCCCTGAAGGTGGGCCAGGGCATCGAGGCCGCCATTCCCATCGCCATTCTGGCCGTGGGCCTCAGCCGCTTCTTCCCGCGCAAGAGCACAATCCTGGAGAATGTCATCATCCAGAGCATCGGCGCCAACAGCAGCCATGTGGTGAGCGGCGCCGCCTTCACCATTCCCGCTCTCTATGTCCTGGCCAACACGCCCGGCAGCGGCGTGCCTACGCCCACCCTTTGGCAGGTCTGCCTGGTGAGCTTCCTGGGCGGTTGTGTGGGCATCCTCTTCATCCTGCCCCTGCGCCACCACTTCATGGTGGAGAACCACGGCATCTTCCCCTGGCCCGAGGCCACCGCCACGGCGGAGATCCTGGTCACCGGCGAGAAGGCCGGCAACCAGGCGAAGGAGCTGGCGGTGGCTGCGGGCATCGGCGCCCTCTACGACAGCTTCACCAGCGTTTTCCGGGTCATGGGTGAGAACCTCACCCTCAAGCCCATGTGGGTAGGCGCGGCCCTGCGCGAGCGCTTCCTTGCCTTCAACTTCCTCAACAACGCAGCGACCATGGGCATCGGCTACATCATTGGCCTGCGCTACAGCGCCGTCATGGCTGGCGGCTCCCTCTTCAGCATGTTCGTGCTGGTGCCCCTCTTCCATGCCATCGGCCAGCATGTTCCCGTGATCGTGGCGCCCGGCACGAAGCTCATCGCCGACATGACTCCCGAGCAGGTCTTCTCCGCCTACATCCGCATCATCGGCGTGGGCGCCATCGCCGGCGCGGGCGTCATGGGCGTACTGGCCTCCATGCCCAACATGATCCGCAGCATCATCAGCAACATGAGGGCCCTGCTGTCCGGCGAACAGGCTTCCACCGAGGCCCAGCCCCGGCGCACGGACCGCACCCTCCCCGGCGGCATGATCGCCGTGGGCCTGATCACCTGCGCCCTGGGCATGTTGCTCTTCCTCTCCTTCGGCCTGGGCATCCAGAAGGCCCTGGTGCCGGCCCTGGTGGCCACAGCGGTCATCATGGTCATCGCCTTCTTCTTCGCCCCCGTGGCCGCCCGCGCCATCGCCACCATCGGCACCAACCCCATCAGCGGCATGACCATGCTGACCCTGGTGATCACCGGCGGCCTCATGCTGAAGCTCCACTTCAGTGGCGGCTATGGCATGTTCCTCACCATGATGGTGGGCGGCGTGGTCTGCACCGCCCTGGCCG
>JBBIHT010000239.1:0-3733 GCA_037446845.1 Geothrix sp.
GGGTTCGGCAGCAGGTCCACGGACTCGCCGGATTTGAGCTCCAGGCGGGGTTTCCGATCAGCCTTCAGTTCCAGGCGAAGGGCCGTACGGGACAGGATCTGGGAGAGGAGGCGATCCAACTGGGCCATGGCGTTACTCCGGGGGCGCTGACCAAAGGATGCCACGGGTCACAGTCTTCGGGGTTCGGACCCGGTCCCCCAGGCGCTAGACTGGCGGAAGACCCTTTCGGGAGTGTGTATGAATATCCATGAATTCCAGGCCAAAGAACTGCTGAGGCTCTACAAGGTGGCGACACCTGACGGGAAGGTGGCGCAGGATGCGGAATCCGCCCGCATGATCACCAAGGAATTCGGCGGAGCCAGTGTCGTCAAGGCCCAGATCCATGCGGGGGGCCGGGGCAAGGGGGGGGGCGTGAAGTTCGCCACGGATCCCGACAAGGCCGCCGACCTGTTCAAGGCCATGATCGGCATGCAACTCGTGACCAAGCAGACCGGAGCCGAAGGGCGGAAGGTCCGCACGGTCTTCATCTCCAAACCTGTGGACATTGCCCGCGAGCTCTACCTGAGTTTCCTGGTGGATCGCGGCACCAGCCGGGTCACCATCCTGGCCTCCACGGAAGGGGGCGTGGAAATCGAGGAAGTGGCCGAGAAGACGCCCGAGAAGATCGTCAAGGTGGCCGTGGATCCCGCGCTGGGGCTCACTGGTTTCCAGGCCCGGCAGATTGCCTTCGCCCTGGGCCTGGCGGGGGACGCCTTCAAGCAGGGCGTGGTGTTCCTCCAGAACCTCTACCGGCTGTTCGTGGAGAAGGACTGCTCCATGGTGGAGATCAACCCGCTGGTGGTCACCAAGCAGGGCGATGTGACCGCCCTGGATGCCAAGATCGGCTTCGACGACAACGGCCTGGTGCGGCACCCGGATGTGCTGGCCTACCGCGACCTGAACGAGGAAGCGGAAGAGGAAGTGGAGGCCAGCAAGTACAACCTGAACTTCATCAAGCTGGACGGCAGCATCGGGTGCATGGTGAACGGTGCGGGCCTGGCCATGGCCACCATGGACATCATCAAATACCACGGCAGCTCCCCCGCCAACTTCCTGGATGTGGGCGGCAGTGCCACCGAGGATGCCGTCAAGAACGCCTTCCGCATCATTCTCCAGGATCCGACCGTGAAGGCGGTCATGGTCAACATCTTCGGCGGCATCATGCGCTGCGACATCGTGGCCTCCGGCATCGTGAACGCGGCCAAGGAAATCGGCATCAAGGTGCCGGTGGTGGTCCGTCTCGAGGGCACCAATGTGGAGGAAGGCAAGAAGATCCTTGCTGACAGCGGCTTGAACCTCATCGTGGCTGTTGATCTGAAGGATGCTGCCGAGAAGGTGGTCGCCTCCATCAAGTGATGCTCTCCCTGGGGGACCGCCCGCTCGCGTTGCTGGCGATGTCCCCCGGGCCCCGACCGAGTGCGCGGGCGACTCGCACCCTCGGCCTCACCCCATGAATCCCAATTCTCGAGAGGTATGACATGGCAGTTCTCGTGGACAACCACACCAAACTCATCGTGCAGGGCATCACCGGTCGCGAAGGCCTGTTCCACGCCAAGGGCTGCCGGGACTATGGCACCCAGGTGGTGGGTGGCGTCACGCCCGGCAAGGGTGGCACGGAAATCGAGGGTTTCCCTGTTTTCAACACGGTCCAGGAGGCCGTGGCCAAGACGGGTGCCAACGCCACCATGATCTTCGTCCCACCCGTGGCCGCCGCTGACGCCATCCTCGAGGCCCTGGATGCCGGCATCGGACTGGTGGTTTGCATCACCGAAGGCATTCCCGTGCTGGACATGGTCAAGGTCAAGCGGGTGCTTCCCAACTACCCCAAGAGCCGCCTCATCGGCCCCAACTGCCCCGGCATCATCAGCCCTGGATTCGCCAAGATCGGCATCATGCCCGGTCGCATCCACAAGCAGGGGCATGTGGGCGTGGTCAGCCGCTCAGGCACCCTCACCTATGAAGCGGTGGGCCAGCTCACGGCTCTCGGCATTGGCCAGAGCACCTGCATCGGCATTGGGGGCGATCCAGTCAGTGGCACCAGCCACATTGACGCCCTGGAACTGTTCAACAACGATCCCGACACCCACGCGGTCATCATGATTGGCGAAATCGGCGGGAGTGCCGAGGAGGACGCCGCCGCCTGGGTGAAGGCCAACATGAAGAAGCCCGTGGTGGCTTTCATCGCGGGCCAGACCGCCCCTCCGGGACGCCGGATGGGCCATGCGGGCGCCATCATTTCTGGCGGCAAAGGCACCGCCGCCGAGAAGATGAAAGCCCTCACCGCCGCTGGCATCACCGTCGTGCAAAGCCCCGCCGACATGGGCAAGGCCCTGGCCGAACGGTTGAAGCAGTAGCCACCAGGCTCGCAAGCATGGATCCGAAAGGGCCACGAAGCGACAGGCCTAAGGGCCTTCCTTCGTGGTCTTTGCGAATTCGGGGTTACACTTCCCGGTATGCTGATCTCTCGCGAACTCCTTCTGGATCAGGATATCGGCCTCAATGCGGCGCTATTCGGTGGCGACATGATGGCCCGCATGGACAAGGTGGCCGGCATCACCGCTGGGCTCATGTCCAGGAACCGGCGGTTCCTTACCCTCAAGGTATCGGAGCTGCTCTTCCACAGCCCCGTGCGGGCCGGGGAGATCATCGAGTTTCATGCCGCCATCACCCGTCAGGGCCGCACAAGCCTCACGCTGCAGCTGGAGGTCCGGGTCTATGAACCGGTGACCGATGCCCGCCGGGATGTCACCAGCGGGCAGTTCGTCATGGTGGCGGTGGATGATCACCTTCGGCCCGAGGTCATCCTCTGGAAACCCGACATGGTGGCGCTGGCCACCGACGCCCCAGCCTAGGCCTCCAGGAGGCCCGGCAGGCCCGTTCCATCCGATTCGCGTATGCTGTTCGGATGACAGAACTCATCAAGGCCCACCTGGACCACCGGCGTGTCTGGAGGGATTTTGACTACTGCTATCCCGTTGTCTCCAGGCGCAGCCGGGGGGTGAGCCTGGGTGTGAATCTGAACCCGGACAAGGTTTGCAATTTCGATTGTGTCTATTGCGAGGTGGATCGGGTCGCCCCGGCGAAGCGCAGGGATCTGGACCTTGACCTGATGGAGCGCGAACTCACCCTTCTCCTGGATCTGGCCACCAGCGGAGAAATCTACCAGATCCCCCCCTTCGATTCCGCCCGGCCCGAGCAGCGGCGACTCAACGACATCGCCTTCAGCGGGGATGGCGAACCCACCACGGCCGGCTGTTTCGCCGAGGCGGTGCGGCGCGTGGCAGAACTGAAAACAGCCCGTGGCCTGGACCTGGTCAAGCTGGTTCTCATCACGGATTCCAGCCGCCTCCAGGCCCCGGAGGTTCTTGCGGGGCTCGATGCCCTGATGACGCACCAGGGCGAGATCTGGGCCAAGCTGGATGCGGGAACGGACGCCTTCTACCGGCAGATATCCCGGAGCCAGATTCCCTTCCAGCGGATCCTCGAGAACCTGCTGGCCACGGCCAGGCGCTGGCCGATTCTCATCCAGACGCTGTTCCTGGAATGGAAGGGACAGGGCCCTGCGGAGGCGGAGTTCGAGGCCTACTGCCAGCGGCTGGAGACGATCCTGGACCGGGGCGGACGGTTGCGGGCGATCCAGCTTTATACGGTGGCCCGCCCCACGCCTGAACCCGAGGCCCGACCCCTGAGCCGC
>JBBIHT010000240.1:0-3723 GCA_037446845.1 Geothrix sp.
AGGCGCGCCCGTGGTCTCGATCTCCGCCTTGCCATACTCGCGGCTGGTGGCACGGTGTAGTTGGCCGCCCAGATTCCGGGCCATGATCTGCTGGCCGTAGCAGATGCCCAGCACGGGCACGCCAAGCTTCAGGATGGCCATGTCCAGCTCCGGGGCGCCGGGCTCCAGCACCGAGTTGGGGCCACCCGAAAGGATCACGCCCTTCAGATCTGACCCGGCGATCTCCGCGGCCGTGGCCCCGCTGTCGTACACCAGCCCGAAGGCCCCCAGCTCCCGCAGCCGCCGCGTGATGAGCCGCGTGTACTGGCTGCCGTAGTCAATGATGGCGATGCGTTCGTGGTGCATGTGAACCTCGGTCGGGGGCAATTCAGGCTGTGATCCAGGTGCTGGGTGACATTCCGGCTCGTGTTCCCTGCGCCAGAAGGCCATTTCGCCGGGCGGGAAGGGTTCCTCCGTCCGGGCAGGTTGCTAAGGGTGTTTCCCGGTCCTTCGCGTGCGAAGGAGGTCCAGCAGAGTCCGCAGGGCCTTCTTATCATAGGCGTAGCTGGCCCGGGCGTGAGCCTGCTCCACCTTCTGGATAGCCTCCTCGAGCGCCCCGGTGCTGACCAGCTGCATGACCTCCGCCCCAAGGGGGGCGAGGTGGGAAGGCAATGAGAAATTCAGGCGGGGCGGCACCTGGGCCTGCGCCTGCCCGGACGCCGGGGCCGCTTCCCCTGGGGGCGCGGCCTGTGCCTTCCTGCGCTCCAGGAACTGTTCCAGAGCCAGTCCGTAGGAGGCCGCGATCCGCCGCTCCCTGGCATCGCTGGCGGCGTTCCGCAGTTCGGCTCCGATCGCCTTGGCCTCTCTTTCAAGCCCCAGATTCATGCAGGCCTGCCCGAAGTTTGCGCGGTTGGCAAAATTCTGCGGTTCCGCCTCCAGCGCCAGGCGCCCCTCCCGCAGAGCTTCCGCCGGATCGCTCGGGTCCCAGCTGTACTGCCGGCACAGGGCCATGTGGGTCCCGGGAAAATCCGGGCGAAGATCTCGGGCCTGTTGCAACCAGCGCAGGGCCTGCTGGGCATCCCCCGCGCCCGAAGCAGCATCTTCCTGGGCCATGAGACCAAGGTAGTAGGGGGCGCGGAAATCCTTGGTTCCCAGCCGCAGGGATGCCACGAAGGCGCGCTGAGCCAGCTCCTTCTGGCCCCGAAGAAAATGGCCGTAACCCAGGGCAACCTGGACCTCGGGTTGCTGGGGCGAGAAGGCAGCTGCCCTTTCCAGCAACGGAAGGGAGGCCCCTTCGTACCCACTGTGCTGGAGGAATTCCGCCTCGACCACCAGTGCTTCTGACGCAGCCAGGGCCCTCGCCCTGAAATCCCGGTCGGCCAGCGGGATGGCGAGGGGCAGCTTCCAGAAGGCGAAGGTGCTGCGCCGCGAATAGGCCCCCAGGTGCTTCTGTAGCTGGTCCAGGTCACCCAGCCCCTTCTGTGCGGCGATGAGCGGGTCCGCGGTACCGGAAAGCGCCTTGAGGTAGGCCTGAAGCAGGCCGCCCTTCTGCGCCTGCCCATCCATGAACAGGTAGTGCACCAGGGCCCAGCTCTGGGCGTAGAACATGCCGGTCTTCTCACCCTCCCGATAATGGGGCGATTCGTGGTTCACCCTCAGCAGGGTTTCCAGGGGCAGGCGACCACTCTCCCGCAGGCGCCCTAGGCGTCCCATGGGAATCCTGCCGAGGAAGACTTGTTCAGACCGGATCTCGGTCGCCCCGTAGAAGTCCGCGAGCCCCTCATCCAACCAGGTGGGCAGGGCCGCAAAATTCTGGTGGAGGATGCCATGGGTGTACTCGTGGAAGAGGACGAAGTAGGGCTGATCGGCCTGATGCTCCACATCCAGGCGCAGGATCGCATAGTTCCGGTCGGCACCTGAGAGGAAGTACCCGGCCGGACGGGCGGGATCCTTCCCGTCGAACTCCCGCGGCAGGAAGCGCTTCATGGCGGCCTCGTTCTCCAGGACGAGGACGACCATGGGCTTGGGGGGATCCACGCGCAGGGCGGGAAAGGCCTGCTGGAAGACCGTGCGGATTCCCTCGAAGCCCGTCAGGATGTTCCGCGTCTCGGATTCACGGGCATTCGAATACGCCACGAAGTGGGGTGAGCGCACCTCGATCCAGGTTTCCTGCTGGGCCGAATGGAGTCCCGGCCCAGCCAGGAGCAACCCCAGGAATGCCAGCACCCGCATCCCCGCTGTTTGCACGATGGAGCCCATGATTGCCCTTGGATGAAAAAGCCTGTTGGGTGCTATTGCCAGAGGCTGAAATCCGCCACGCAGAGAAAGGCCTTCCGCAACCGTTGCAGCAGGCTGAGGCGCGCACTCCGTAGCGCCGGGTCCTCGCACTTCACCATGACGGCGCTGAAGAAGGCCTCGAGCGGTTCCGCAAGATCGGCCAAGGCCGCGAGCAGCGCGGCCCGGTCCACGGTCCCCTCCAGGACGGCCAGCCGACCGGCCAGCGCCTGCTCAGTGGCATCCTGCAGCACGGCGGCATCGAAGGCATCGCCGGGCGTTTCCTCCTTCAGGATGTTCCCAATGCGCTTGGCACTTTGTGCCAGGGAGGCGAAGCGCGGGTCTTCCGCGAAGGCGGACAGCGCCACGCACCGGGCCTTGAGATCAACCAAATTCTCCCAGCCAGCGGCCAGGGCCGAGCGGCGCACGGAGCCCGCAAAGCCCGCCAGCTCCAGCTGGTAGGCCACCCGGTCCTTGAAGAAGGCCAGCAGGGCTCCGGTGGTTTCCTGCCCCGGCTTCGTGGCTTTGGTGCCCACCACGGCAAGCGCGGAACGGACCAGGTCCGAGGCGCTGAAGGCCCAGTCCTGTTCCCAAAGCATGCGCACGATGCCCTGCCCGGCCCGGCGCAGGGCCAGAGGATCCTTGGAGCCGCTTGGGATGATGCCCACGGAGAAACAGCCGGCCACGGTATCCAGCTTGTCGCAGAGCGAGAGCAGGCCACCCATGGGGGTGGCGGGCACGGCATCCTCGGCCCCCACGGGCCGATAGTGTTCTTTCACGGCCATCCAGATTTCCTCGGACGCTCCCTCGCGCCTGAGGTACTCGCCGCCCATGATGCCCTGGAGTTCCGGGAACTCGCCCACCATGAGCGTGCGCAGATCGCACTTGGCAAGGCGCGCCGCCTCCACAGCCCTGCCGATGTGGGCCGGATCCGAGGACAGCCGCGCAGCCAGGGACTTGGCCAGCGCCATGAGCCGTTCCGTTTTGTTGAAGTAGCTGCCCAGCTCCCGCTGGAAGGTGAGGGCCTTCAGCTTCTCAAGGCGCTCCACCAGGGGCCGCTTGCGGTCCTCCGCGAAAAAGAACCGGGCATCGTAGAGCCGCGCCTTCAGCACCCATTCGTTGCCCGCCTTCACGAACCCCGCCGGATCGTCCGTGCGGTTCGCGGCCGTGAGAAAGAAGGGCAGCAGGGCACCGTCGGCCTGCTCGATGCAGAAGCTCTTCTGATGTTCCCGCAGGGAGGTGACCAGCACTTCCCGGGGCAACTCCAGGAAGTCCGCGGGGAACTCGCCGCGGACGATCTTCGGGAACTCGACGATCTCCGCCAGGGTGTCCAGCAGCTCCGCATCCGTCACCACTCGGCCACCCACCTCGGCGGCCAGCTGGTCCAGTTGGGCGGCGATCCGCTTCCGGCGTGTGGCCACCTCCACCACCACACCCGCCGCTTCCAGGGCGGACTCGTAGCGCTCCGGG
>JBBIHT010000241.1:0-3714 GCA_037446845.1 Geothrix sp.
CAAACCCCACATCCAGGTAGTGGTCCTGGAAACTGCTGTTCTGCTCGGGATCCAGCACTTCCAGCAGGGCGCTGCTGGGATCACCCCTGAAATCCGAGGCCATCTTGTCAATCTCGTCCAGCAGCATGAGCGGATTGCGCACTCGGGCCTTCTTCATGAGGGCGATGATGCGGCCCGGCATGGAGCCGATATAGGTGCGGCGGTGGCCGCGGATCTCGGCTTCGTCGCGCACGCCCCCCAGGGACAGGCGCACGAAGGGACGGTTGAGGGCCCGGGCGATGCTGCGGGCCAGGGAGGTCTTGCCCACGCCGGGCGGGCCCACCAGGCAGAGAATGGGGCCGCGCAGGGCTGGCCGGCCGGGAGCGCCAGGGTCCCCGGCCTTCGGGCCTGGCGTGGCGCCCTGGGCCTCGCGGGCTGGCTGTTGTCGCAAGCGCACCATCACGGCCAGATGTTCCAGGATGCGGGCCTTGATCTTCTCCAGGCCCGCGTGGTCCTCATCCAGCACCCGTTCGGCCTCCAGCAGGTCCAGCCGCTCCTCGGCCAGGGCCTTCCAGGGCAGGGCCAGCAGCCAATCCAGGTAGGTGCGGCTCACGGTCGCCTCGGCACTCTGGCTGGGCATGGTTTCCAGTCGTTCGAGTTCCTCCTGGGCCTTGGCCAGGGCCTCGGGACTCAGCCCGGCGGACTGGATGCGGTTCCTGAGCAGGGTGGCTTCATCCTTCTCATCCCGCTTTCCAAGGTCATCCTGGAGGACCCGCATCTTGTCGCTCAGGACATGGGATCTGGGCTGAGCCTCCGGCCGCTGGCCCGCTTTCTCAGCCTGGCCGCGGTCTGCCTCGCAGCGGGCCGCGTCCAGTTCCAGGAGGTGCATGAGGGCGTCGAGGCGCGGCTGGATCTCCAGGTGTTCGAGGATCTCCTGCTTCTGCTTCACCACCGCGGGGACCAGGCCCGCCACCGTGTCAATGGCTTTGCCCAGGGGCAGTTCGCGGATCTGATCCAGGCTCAGCAGGCGGGAGGCATCGGGATTGCGGCCCAGGAAGGCCTCCACCGCCTCGTGCAGGGGGCGCAGGGAATCCACAGTGGCGTGGGAGGGCTCGGGCAGCAGGAAGGCCTCCGCCTGGATGATCTCGCCGGTGTCGTCGTAGCGGCACAGGCTCACGCGCGCCACGCCCTTCACGCCGACCTTGTAGTAGTCCTTGGGCAGGGCCAGCACCGACTCCACCAGGGCTAGGGTGCCCACCGGGTAGAGGTCCTCCTGGCCGGGGGTTTCCACCTTGGCATCCCGCTGGGTGAGCATCAGCAGGTGATCACCAGCCTTGATGGCCACTTCCAGGGTCTTCACCGAAGCGGTACGGCCCACCACGAAGGGCACCCTCGCCCCCGGAAACAGCACCATGTCCCGGATGGGAATGGCCGGCAGGGTGAGGGTTTTCGGCGCGGCCATGGCTGTTGGCTACCCCGCAGCGGAGATGGGCTGGGAGGGCAGTCCCAGCACCTCTTCCACCTTCTGGCGGGTGATGCGGAGGGCTTCGCGGGAAGTGCGCTTGTCCGAAGGCAGTTCGTACATGGGCTCGAGGAGGATCTGCTCCACGAGGCTGCGCAGGCCCCGGGCCCCCAGCTTGCGGCTCAGAGCCTGTTCAGCGATGGCGTCTATGGCGCCTTCCTCGAAGCTGAGATCCACCTCATCCATGTCGAAGAGTTTCACGAACTGCTTGGTGATGGCGTTCTTGGGCTGAGTGAGAATGGCCACCAGGGCCTCGCGATCCAGGGGTGCCAGGCCCGCCACCACCGGCAGTCGGCCCACCAGCTCGGGGATGAGGCCGAACTTGATGATGTCTTCGGGCTCCACCAGGCGGAGCAGGTTCTCCTTGTCCTCCTTGGAGGAGGGGGTGGAGCCGAAACCCACAGCCTTGGCCCGGATGCGCTGCTTGATGATGTCCTCGATGCCCACGAAGGCACCGCCGCAGATGAACAGGATGTGGCTGGTGTCCAGCTGGATGAACTCCTGGTGGGGGTGCTTGCGCCCCCCCTGGGGCGGCACATTGGCCACGGTGCCTTCCACCAGCTTCAGCAGGGCCTGCTGGACGCCCTCGCCGCTCACATCGCGGGTGATGCTGGGGTTCTCGCTCTTGCGGCCCACCTTGTCGATCTCGTCAATGAAGACGATGCCCCGCTGGGCGCGATCCACCTCGTAGTTGGCAGCCTGCAGGAGCTTGGTGAGGATGTTCTCCACATCCTCCCCCACATAGCCGGCTTCGGTGAGAGTGGTGGCGTCGGCCATGGCCAGGGGTACATCCAGGAACCGGGCCAGGGTCTGCGCCAGCAGGGTCTTGCCAGTGCCCGTGGGGCCCAGCAGGAGGATGTTGCTCTTGGAGAGTTCGACCTCGTTGCCCCCAAGGGATTTCTTGGGGGTGAATATGCGCTTGTAGTGGTTGTAGACCGCCACACTCAGCCGCTTCTTGGCAGACTCCTGGCCGATCACATAGTCGTCCAGGAAGGCCTTGATCTCCTTGGGACGGCTGAGGCGAGCCTCATGCCTGCCCAGGGGCTTGCTCCCCTGGCGGCTCATGCGCAGCTGCAGCTGGCCGGCCTCCAGGCACTCGTTGCAGATGAAGGCCTCAGGCCCGGCGAGGAGCTGTTCCACCTCGTGGGGTTCCTTGCCGCAGAAGGAGCATTTCTGTTCGCGCTTGTATTTGTTGGGCATGTCGAACTCCCGCTTCGGGGATGGCCTAGGCTACATCGTGAATGGTCTTGAGTTCCAGGATCTCGAAGCGCTTGACCCCCGCCGGGATCTGGACTCGGATTTCGTTGCCTTCCTCCTGGCCTACCAGGGCCATGCCAATGGGGGAACTGATGCTGAGCTGATGGGGGTTGCTCCCCAGTTCCTCGGGCAGCACCAGGTGGTAGGTGAACTGCTCTTCGGAATCCAGGTCCAGGATCGTGACTTTGGAGCCGTAGGCCGCCCGCCCCTTGGGCAGCCGGCTCACATCCAGGCTGGCCACCTCGGCGATGCGCTTCTCCAGGGTCACCATCTTGTTCTGATACATGTCGCGTTTGGCCAACGCCTGCTCGTACTCGGCGTTTTCCGACAGATCGCCCTGGCCGGCGGCGCGGGCGATCTCCTGGGGGATTTCCACCAGGAGCGCCTGCTTGATCTCCTTGAGATCGGTTTCGAGCTTGGCGAGGACATGCTTGGGCATGGGGGGCTTCCAAAGAAGGGGTGGGGGTCGGGAAAGGGTGAAAAAAAAGGCGGGCCGAAGGGGCCCGGTCAGGAAAAATGGTCTGACAAGGAGTCTACCCAGGCCTGGGGAGGAAGCCCAGCCTGTTGAGGCCCGAGGGTGCCAGGACGGGATTTGAAGCGGCGGTGCATCCAGAACCACCAGCGAGGATCCTTGCGGATCTGGGCCTCGATGCGGGCCGTCATGAGCTGGGTGGCGGTCCATTCATCCCGGGCCAGGTCCCCGGTGGCAGGGGCATGGAAGGGCGGTTCGAAGCGCACGGTCCAGGTGCCGTCCTCGTTGGGCCAGCTGAAGACGGGCAGGATGGGCAGGCCGAAGCGCACCGCCAGGTTGCCCGCGGTGGGAAAGGTGCTGGCCCACTGGCCCAGCATCTTAACGAAAATGCCCATGCCCAGGGCGTCCTGGTCCAGGAGGAAACCAACGCCCCGCCCCGCCTTGAGCGCCCTGAGGGTACCCGCATGCCCCCGGTCTTGGGGAT
>JBBIHT010000242.1:0-3709 GCA_037446845.1 Geothrix sp.
CACTATGGCCTCGAGAAGGTCAAGGAGCGCATCCTCGAGTTCCTCGCGGTCCGCCAGCTCGTCCAGAAGACGAAGGGCTCGATCATCTGCTTCGTGGGCCCGCCGGGAACCGGGAAGACCTCCCTGGGGAAGTCCATCGCCCGGGCCCTGGGACGGAAGTATGCCCGCATCTCCCTTGGCGGCGTCCATGACGAAAGCGAGATCCGGGGACATCGCCGCACCTATGTGGGCGCCATGCCGGGCCGCATCGTGCAGGCCCTGCACCAGGTCAAGAGCATGAATCCCGTGATCATGCTGGACGAGGTGGACAAGATCGGCAGGGACCAGCGGGGAGATCCCAGCGCGGCCCTCCTGGAAGTACTGGATCCCGAGCAGAATCACACCTTCCGGGACCACTACCTGAATGTCCCCCTGGACCTCAGCCAGGTGCTGTTCCTGGCCAACGCCAACGAGCTGGACCCCATCCATCCCGCCTTCCGGGACCGCATGGAGGTCATCCACCTCAACAGCTACACCCTGGAGGAAAAGCTGGGCATCGCCGAGCGGCACCTGATTCCGAAACAGCTGGAAAAGCACGGCATCACAGGACAACATCTGTCCATTTCCAAGAAGGCCCTGAAGTCCCTCATCACCGGCTACACGCGGGAGGCGGGCCTGCGCCAACTCGAGCGGGAAATCGGGGCGGTGTGCCGCAAGGTGGCCCGACGCGTGGCCGAGAAAAGCCTGAAAAGGAAGCTCGGCCTGGATGACACCAGCATCCACGACATGCTGGGGCCCGTTAAGTTCCTGCAGGACGAGCGGCTGAAGGCGCCGCGCGTGGGCGTGGTGACGGGCTTGGCCTGGACCGCCGTGGGGGGCGAGGTGCTGTTCGTGGAGGCCCTTCGCATGCCTGGCAAGGGTGGGTTGATCCTCACGGGCCAGCTGGGTGATGTCATGAAGGAAAGCGCCCAGGCGGCCCTGAGCTACATCCGCAGCCGGGGCGAGGCCTTCCAGATTGACCCGGAGATTTTCCAGAAGCAGGATCTGCACATCCATTTCCCCGAAGGTGCCATCCCCAAGGATGGTCCCAGCGCCGGCCTGGCCATCGCCACCGTGCTGCTGTCGGTAATGAAGGGCGTTCCTGTGCGGAACACCCTGGCCATGACTGGGGAGATTGATTTGCGCGGCGAGGCCCTGGCCATCGGCGGCCTCAAGGAGAAGGCCCTGGCCGCCCTGCGCGTGGGCATCAAGGATATTCTCATCCCCTTCTCCAACCAGAAGGATCTGGAGGAAATCGAGCCCGAGATGCGCAAACAGTTGCGCTTTCACCCCGTGCGGCATGTGGAAGAGGTCTTCGAGAACGCCCTGGTGGGCTGGAAACGACCCGAGGCAGCCCGTGCCGCCAGGCCGCGCAGACGGTAGCCCTTGTCTGCGACTCGCCGAACCCCCGGACCGGGTGGGAGGCTCGGGCCGGGGGGTCAGTGAGCCGATCCCGCCCGGCAGCAACGACGGGCACGGATCGCCAGCGTTTGTTCCATGTGGAACATTACTTGGAGTTGAGTGAGGCCAGGTACTTTCCCAGCCACTCGGCTTCCTGCTCGGTGCCCGCAAAGGGGGGCATGCGATCCAGGTAGGGATTCAGCTCGGGATCCCGTTCACGCAACCCCTGGACCAGGAGCACCGAGTCTGCAGCGCTGTTCTGGGCAGTGAGCCGCTTGAGGCTGCGGTAGCCCTCCCGGGTATGACAGGCCATGCACTGGCTGCGGAACAGGGCTTCGCCCCGGGCCAGGTCCGAATTCCCCTTGCTGGCGGCGAATGTGGCAGCCCAGGCGTTGTTTGCCAGGAAGCCATCCTTTTGGTAGCCCTCCACCTGCTCGACACGGATGCCATTGGAATACATCACCTGGCGGATCACGAAAGGCTTGCGGGCCACCTCCCGGATCCACTCAAAGCCGCCGAAGCCCCAGCAGGCCAGGAGCAGGCCCGCCAGCGCCAGCGGGCGCCGGAAGGAAGCGGGCCAGACCAGGGCCCACACCCCGAGCAGCCCCGGCACCCCGAAGGCCCCCAGGCCCAGGGTGGCCCAGCGAAACCCCTGGGCGAGTCCCGTCGCGCCCTGGAGGTTGCCCAGCACCAGGGCCCGGGCGGGCGCCGGGAAGCTCTGGAAGTAGTACCACCCCGACAGGGCCGCCAGCAGCACGCCCACCAGGGTGAAGCGGGCCGCGACCTTCAGGATGTCCACCTTCCAGTCCGCCTGGATGCGCGCCCCGGCGGCCAGGGCCCAGAGCCCACCCAGGGCAAGGGCCACGAAGGTCCGCAGCAGCAGGCTGGGCAGGTAAGTGGCGTTGAAGAAGCCATCCCACATGAAATGGCTGGCAGCCCACCTCTGGCCAGGGGTGAGCATGAAGGCCACGATGCCGGCGATGACCACGAGACTGAGCCAGGCACACAGGGCGTACAGCCAGGCCAGGACCACCCGCTGCCCAGGCCTCAGGCGGTCGTAGGCCTTCACGAAGACGATGATGGTGGCCATCTCCCCGATGAAGAGCAGCCATTCCGTGGCCCAACCCATGACGAAGGCGCGGATGAGATGCTGGGGGCCCGTGGGATTCACGAGGCCGATGGCCACCCAGATGCCCACGCCGGTGACCGCCCCGAAGACCGTGGAAAGGTACAGCAGGGCCTTGGCGCGCCCCCGCAGCCAGGCGAGGACCGCGGGGGCTCCGGAGGCCTGGGCCCGCCCCTGCATCAGCGCCAGCCAGATCCCCGCGCCCACCACCAGATGCGCAATGGAAACATGGATGATGCTGATGATGCCGATGATCCAGCCGCTGCCAAGAAAAGGGATGTCCCACACGGGATGATTCATCGGGCCTCCGGACGGGCAGCGGGTGCCTCGGTAGAAGCGGCGCGGGGTTGCATGGCCCAGCGCAGGATGACGATGAGCAGGGCAGCCAGCCCCAGGAAGCACACCGCGAACACGGCGAAGGAAACCCAATCGGTGCGATAGGGCAGGGTGGAGGGGTGGAAACCGTACGCCGCCAGCGCCGCATCCCGCGCCTGGTCCCGGCAGAGGATCATGCCCAGGGTCGAGGCGAGGGCCAAGCCAACGGGTGGCCACGCAGCCCGGGCCGGGGCCCCAGCCTGGCTGGCGGGCAGGGCCATGAACAGTGCCAGGGCCCCGCAACCGGTGGACAGCCACAGGGAGAGGCTGGCGATGGAGGTGCCATCCAGAAGGAGCCCCAGCACAGGTTGGGGTTGCCGCACCAGCAACCAAGTGCCCCAGAGGGCCTGGGTGGCGGTGGCCCCCAGGAACCACCGCAACCCCATGCGCCGGGCTGGGGCATGGTCCCGCCAGGCACCCCAGGCCGCCAGGAAGATGCCCGCCATGGCCAGGATGGCTGCGGCCATGTGGAGGAAGCGCGGCCACAGGGTGGAATCCGCGAGGTTCATGCGCAGGCCGTGGGGAGAGGCTGCGGCGTGGGCCGCCCAGAGATCCGGCCGCAGGGAAAGGGTGGTCACGTTCACCAGCATGAGCCCCACTCCCAGGAGCAGAAGCGCGCCGAAAATACCGCTGAGCGCCCTCAGTCTGGGGGATCCCAGGAAACGATACAGCAGCACATAGCCCGCCATGAGCAGCACGATCAGAGTCAGCCACGGGATCGCCGAGAGCACGGAGGCGGTGTAGAAGAAGGGCCCATACGAGAGCTGGAGAAACAACAAGGGGGCCACG
>JBBIHT010000243.1:0-3706 GCA_037446845.1 Geothrix sp.
AATCCCAGGAAGATCGGGCCCTGGAATCCGCGGGCTTCGAGGTGGAACGGGAGCGGCACCAGCTGGCCGCCAATCCCCACAACCTGCGCTACCTCAAGACCAAGGCCCGCAAAAGCGGGCACCTCCTGGATTTCGAGGAAGAAAAGCTCTAGGGGTTCAAAGGCTCTTGAGTGCGGTGATCTCCTGGGGGCTCAGGAACCGCCAGACCCCAGGCTTCAGGAAGGGATCCGCGATGGGGCCGAACTGCACCCGGCGGAGCTTGCTGACCGGGTGCCCCACGGCCCCGAACATGCGGCGGATCTGCTGGTTCTTGCCTTCCGTGAGGGTCACCTTCAGCCAGGGGTTGTCCCCCTTCTCGGCGATCTCGATGTGGCAGGGACGCAGGCGCCGCCCGCTAAGCAGGAAGCCCGCCTCGAACTCCTTGAGCAGATCCGGTGTGGGATTGCGGTGAACCTTGACCAGGTACACCTTGGGGATTTCGTGTTCGGGCCCCATGAGCACCTGGGCCAGGGCTCCGTCATTGGTCAACAGGAGCAGGCCCTCGGAATTGAAATCCAGGCGGCCCACGGGATAGACCCGGGCGGGCACATCCTTCAGCAGGGCCATGACCGTGGGCCGGCCCTGTTCATCCTTCACGGTGGTCACATAGCCCTTGGGCTTGTTCATGAGGATGTAGACCAGGGTCTCCCGCTGGATGGGTTGCAGGTTCACGGTGATCTCATCCCGCTGGGGGTGCGCCCGGGTGCCCAGTTCGGTGACGGTCTGGCCATTCACCTGCACTCGTCCCTCCAGGATGATGGCCTCGCAGGCCCGCCGACTGGCGATGCCGGCCGCAGCGAGGATTTTCTGCAGACGCTCCTCGCCCGGCCGGGCCGGCCGGGAAACGCTGGGCCGCACCGCCCTGGAGGCTAGGGAGCCGCTGGCCTTCCCGGTGGGCCGTCGTTCCGCGGTGCGGCCGCTGCGGGCCCGGGGCCCCGCGCCCTCTTCCTGGGCTGCACCCCCGCCGCGCCGCACGCCTGGACGAGGGCCGGCCTGTCTCCTGGGCCGAGCGGAGGTGGACCTGCCCTGGGCGGCGGAGGATTGCGGCCCCTTCGGGGCGGGTTTGCGCATGGGAACTCCTTCGGCGTCTCTCGACGCTGAACGCCCAGTCTATCAGGCCCTCGCCGCGTAGGTGGCCCTCAGGAAGTAGTGGATCCCCGAAGCGAGCACCAGCACGGCCACCGCCCAGTACATGGTGGGCAGGAAGGGGCCCATCCAGGGCTGGTAGCCCAGGGCATTGAAGAACAGGCTGAGGCTGACGGCGACCAGTTGCATGGCTGTGCTGAGCTTGCCCAGGAGGCTGGGGTGGAATTTGCTGTCGGTGAGCCGGTCCTCCGAGGCGACCGAGTAGAAGGAAATGACCAAGTCCCGGGTGATAGCGAGGATCGCCACCCAGACGGGCACCGGGGCAACCATGCCATGGGTGCGCCAGGCCAGCAGCACCCAGGCGGTGGTCATGAGGAACTTGTCGGCGGCGGGGTCCAGCACGGCCCCCAGATCCGAGGTCTGATGAAAGGTGCGGGCGATGAACCCGTCCAGCAGGTCCGTGAGGGCGGCGCCCGCAAAAAGGAAGAAGGCCTGCCAATGGTGCCCATACCACAGGGCGATGGCGAAAAAGGGCACTGCCAGGATCCTGAGCAGGGTCAATGCGTTGGGCAGGGTCAATGGGCTGGAGGGGAGCATCCAGTCCAGTCTAGACGGAGATCACATTTCAGAGCAGAAAGCTTGTGGCGGGAACCGGCTGGGCTACACTGAATGACGGAGTTGAGACTATGACTCAAAATCTATCCATTCCCCTGGCCACCCTGCTTCCCGGCGAGGAGGGGGAGGTGGTCCAGCTCCGGGCCCAGGGAGCCATCCGCCAGCGGCTATTGGAGATGGGATTCATCCGGGGCGCTCGGCTGAGGGTTGAGAAACTGGCCCCCCTGGGCGATCCCATGGAACTGGTGATCAAGGGGTACCACCTGTCCCTGCGGCGCGAGGAGAGCGCCTGCATCCTGGTCCATCGGGTGGCCTGATGGCGCTCACCATCGCCCTTGCGGGCAATCCCAACTGTGGCAAGACCACGCTGTTCAATGCCCTCACCGGGGCCCACCACCATGTGGGGAACTGGCCGGGTGTCACCGTCGAGCGGCGCAGCGGCTCCTTTGAGTGGGAGGGCAGCACGCTGGAGGTGGTGGACCTGCCTGGGACCTATTCCCTGGCCGCCCGCAGTGAGGACGAGCGGGTGGCTGCGGCCTTCCTGGCCTCCCGGGAGGTGGACCTGGTCCTGAATGTGCTGGATGCCTCCAACTTGGAACGGAACCTCTACCTCAGCACCCAGTTGCTTGAACTGGGCAAACCCATGGCCTTCGTGTTGAACATGACGGATGACGCCGAGGGCCAGGGCGTCTTCATCCAGGTGCCCGTGCTCGAGACCCTGCTGGGCGGTCCCGTCATTCCCACGGTGGGCAACCGGGCGCAGGGCATTGGCGAGCTCAAGTCCCTGCTGGCCGCCATGGCCCGGGGCGAGGCCGGTCGTTGCCGCCGGATAGCGGTGGATTACGGGCACGATATCGAGGGTGAGCTGGCCAAGATCCAGGCCGAAATCTGCCGTGACGAGGCCCTCGAGGCCGCCATGCCCCCGCGCTGGCTGGCGCTCCAGTTGCTGGAGAACAATGCCGAGGCCAAGCAGCGGGTGGCCGAAAGCCACGCCCGGGAAGCCATTGGACAGCAGTTGTCCAAGAGCTTCGCCTTCCTGGAACCCCACCTGGGCGCCGATGGGGCCACCCTGGTGGCCGAACGGCGCTATGGGTTTGCCCATGGCCTGGTGAAGGAAGTGGCCACCACCGCCGAGGATCGCCAAAGCTCAAGCTCCAGGCTGGATGCCCTGCTGACCCATCGCCTGCTGGGGATCCCCATTTTCCTGGGTGTGCTCGCGCTGGTCTATTCCCTGTCCTTCGTGCTGGGGAAGATCCCCCAGGATCTCATCGCGGCGGGATTCAAGGCCCTGGCGGGTTTCGCCGAACATCGCCTGCCGGCAGGCGAACTCACCAGCCTCCTGGTGGATGGCGTCATTCCCGGCGTCAGCGCCGTCATCGTGTTCGTCCCCGTGATCATGATCCTCATGGGCTGCATCGCCTTCCTGGAAGACACCGGCTACATGGCCCGGGCGGCCTTCATCATGGATCGCCTCATGCATGTCATGGGGCTGCACGGGAAGAGCTTCATCCCGCTCATCATGGGTAGCGGCTGCAATGTGCCCGCCATCCAGGCAGCTCGGACCATTGAGAACCACCAGGACCGCCTCATCACCATGCTGGTGACGCCGCTCGTCTCCTGCTCGGCACGGCTCCAGGTGTTCATTGTGATCGCCGGCACCTTCTTCAGCCCCTTCAAGGCCGCGCTGGCCATCATTGGCATGCATTTCCTGGGCCTGGCCCTGGCCGTGCTCATGGGTCGGATTCTTCGCAGTGCGCTATTCGCCGGCCCCAGCACGCCCTTCGTCATGGAGCTGCCGCCCTACCGCCTGCCGGTGCTGAAGGCCACCCTCATCCACATGTGGGAGAAGGGTTCGATCTTCCTGTCCCGGGCGGGGACCACCATCTTCGCCGGGGCCACCCTGGTCTGGTTCCTGTCCCGCTACCCTGGCATCGCCAACCGGGACTGGACCGCCGAGTACCAACTG
>JBBIHT010000244.1:0-3702 GCA_037446845.1 Geothrix sp.
GGTGGGAGGCTCCACCTCGGCAACCGCAGGGCGCCGGAGCACGCGCAGCGTGCGATAGGTGGGAGGCTCCACCTCGGCAACCGCAGGGCGCCGGAGCACGCGCAGCGTGCGATAGGTGGGAGGCTCCACCTCGGCAACCGCAGGGCGCCGGAGCACGCGCAGCGTGCGATAGGTGGGAGGCTCCACCTCGGCAACCGCAGGGCGCCGGAGCACGCGCAGCGTGCGATAGGTGGAGACGCCGCGTGAGGCTCTGGAACGACCGGCGATTACGCCTTTCGCTCACGGGGCTGGGGGCCCAGTGTCTGGTGGCGCTGCTGGCGACGGGGGCGTTCGCAGTGAATACCGGCAACAACTTGCTGTACCTGGTGTTCTCTCTCATGCTCGCCCTGCTGCTGGTCTCGGGCATCTTCAGCCGCCGGGCCCTCGGCGGCATCAAGGTACTGGGCTTCGAGGAGGGCAACCTGTTCGCCCGGGTCCGGGGCGGGCTGCGCCTGAGGTTGGAGGATCTTCATCCGGGCCGGACGCGGGGCCTGGAGGTGCACCTGACCCTGGCGGATGGCCGGGTCGCCCCCACCTTCCTGGGTGCGACCAGCCCCACGGGGGCCACCCTGGTCACCCTGCAGGTACGGGCTGACCGGCGGGGGCTCACCCACCTCCAGCGCCTGGAACTCCGTACGCGCTTCCCCTTCGGCCTCATCGAGAAGTCCCGCTTCATCAGCCTTGAGGAACCCCTGCTGGTCCTGCCCCACCCACGCACGCCGCCTGCCCGCCCCGCCACCTGGCGAGGCGCGGGCCATCGCAGCCAGGGGCTTGATGGCGCCAGCAGTCCCCAGGGCACCCGTCCACTCCGGCCCGGCGATGCCCCGAGCCGCGTGCACTGGAAACGCACCGCCCAGCGGGGCGAGCCCTGGGTCCGCACCTTCGAGGATGAGCGACCCCTGGGGCTGCACCTCCGCCTGGACCTGCGGGACTGGGGTCCGGGTCGCCCCTTCGAGCGAGAACTGGAGCGGCTTTCCGGGGCCATCCTCCAGGCCAGGCTGCAGAAACGGGAGATCAGCCTGGAACTGCGCGACCGCACCGGCCTGCGGGATGTTGAGGGCGCCAGCCCGTGCTGGCGCGCCCTGGCCCTGGCCACCGCCGCGGGCGCTGGCTCGGGCCCGGAAGCCCGGGATTCCAGCGCCGCCCCCGAAGGGCCGATAAACTGAAGATACACCAGGAGCTGCCCGTGTATGACGATCCTGCCTCCCACGCCTGGGACCCGCTCCTGGAAAGGGCCTGGGCCTGCCGGAGCGCCGCCTATGCGCCCTACTCCCGGTTCCAGGTGGGGGCGGCCCTGCTCACCGCCGAGGGAGCGGTGCTGGGCGGCTGCAATGTGGAAAACGCGGCCTATCCCCTGGCCCTGTGCGCCGAGCGGGGGGCGCTTGCCGCCGCCGTGGCCCAGGGCCTGAGGCCGGGTGCCCTGGTGGCTGCCGTGGTGGTCACCGAGGCCAGCACCCTCACCCCCCCCTGCGGTGCCTGCCGTCAGGCCCTGGCGGAATTCGCTGAGCACCTGCCCATTCTCCTCGCCAACCGGTCATCCCGGGCGCTGCACCACCTGGAGGACCTGCTCCCCCAGAGCTTCACGCGCCGGAATCTGCTCTGACCCTATTCAAGGCGGCCAGCCCCGCCTACACTTGCGGAACTCCAGGCATCCCGAGGCAGCTGAATGGCCATAGATCGCACCAAAGTCCAAAAGGAAGCCAACAAATACCTGACGACGGGCAAGATCGAGCGGGCCATCGAGGAGCTGCAGAAACTCGTCGAGGACAATCCCAAGGACTACAACACCCTCAACCAGATCGGGGATCTCTGCATCCAGACCAACCGGGTGAAGGAGGGCGTTGAGATCCACAAGCGCCTGGGCACAGCCTACGAGCGGGACGGCTTCCATGCCCGGGCGGCGGCCATCTTCCAGAAGGTGGTCCGCAACGCCCCGGAGGACATTGACGCGGCCCAGCGACTGGCGGACCTCTACCGGCAGATGAACAAGACCACGGATGCGGTGCGCGTCCACCTGCAGGTCGCCGAGCATTTCCAGAAGAAGGGCCTCATCAAGCGGGCCCTGGAAGAGTTCAACAAGGTCGTGGACCTGGACCCCAAGAACCTGAAGATGAAGGTGAGGCTGGCGGACCTCTACAACAAAGAGGGCATGAAGGACCGCGCGGCGAGCATCTATCTGGAAGTGGCGGAATCCCTGGCCATGGAACAGATGCATGGCGAGGCCAACCAGATCCTGGAGCGGGCCAAGGCCATGATCTCCACGCCCCAGGTGTTCCTCACCCAGAGCCGCCTGTGCGTCATCCAGACCGACTACACCTCCGCGGCCCAGCACCTTCGGCAGGGCCTGGAGACCAATCCACGGAACACAGAGTTGCTGGAGGCCCTCGGCGAGATTGAACTGCGCAGCGGGCACCCGGACCGCGCCCTCGAAGCCCTGGCGGAGGTGCCCCAGCTCCCCGAGAAATCCCTCCCCATTTGCGAGAAGGCCCTGCGGAACCTGGTCAACGCGGACCGCACGGACGAAGGCCTGCGCCTGTTCGCGACCATCGCCCGGGAACTGGCCCGGCGCGGCGCCGGCGATACCGTCGGCCGGAGCCTGCGCACGGCCCTGCAGGGCAACCTCAATGTGGAAGCCTGGGAGCTCATGGCGGAGATCGCCCACCAGAGCGGCAACCGGGCCGATCAGGTCCATGCCCTCCAAAGCGCCTATGGGCAGGCCTACCAGAACAACGACCAGGCCCGGGTCAGCCGCCTTTCCGAACTGCTTCAGGGCCTCGGCGTCGTCCCCGGCACCGTAGCCCCGGCCGCTCCCTCGGCCTTCCCTGCCAGCGGGGCCGCACCCGGCGGCTTCCCGCCCCTTCCTCCCCAGGAAATCACCCGCCATGGCGGGGAAACCGAAATAGACCCGGTGCGCCGCCTGCGCATGGAGCAGTTCTCCCGGGAGGCCGAGGCCCTCATGCGGGGCGGCAGTCCCGAGCGGGCCATCGAAACCTACAAGAAGGCCCTGGATCTGGACCCGGGGGATCTCACGATCATCGAGGCCATCGTGGCCGTGCACCGCAGCACGGGGCGGCTCACCCAGGTGCAGATGCAGTATGTCCAGAGCGCCCAGGCCCTGGCCGCCATCGGCAAGAAGCGGGAGGCTTCCCATCTGCTGGATCTGGCCGAACAGCTCTTCCCTGGCTCCACCCGCATCCACCGGCGGGCCCTGGGCCTGCCCGAGCCGGGCGCAATGCCCCCGCCTCCGGGCCGCCCGGCAGCCATGCCCATGCCCGCCGCGGCAGGCGGCCCCATGCCCAAGCCCCCGGTCGCTCCGCCCGCCCCGGAGAGGGCCATCCCGCCCGCTCCCGTGGAGGATCTGGACCGCCTCATCAGCCTGGACCTTCCGGGCTTCGAGCCCCCCCGGCCCGCCACGCCCCCGGTGGCCCCACCCATCTTCGAGCCCATCCCCCTGGGCGAGGGTCTGCCGGTCCTGCCGGATCTCGAGCCAGCCCTGGATCCCTTCGCGGCGCCAGCCCAGCATGGTGGCGCCGAGGCCAATGAGGAGAATGATCATGGAAAAAATGTACCTGACCAGAATGAGCGTGGGCAAGATGAAAGAGGCGGGCGGCAACATTGTCGAAGAGCGCCACAGTCTGAGCGAGATCGTTTCTCACGCAGAAG
>JBBIHT010000245.1:0-3672 GCA_037446845.1 Geothrix sp.
CTCTGCACGGCGCTCAAGAAGATGAAGGGCACCAGGACGGCCAGCAGGAGGAAGCGGCGGGCGGGATCGGCCAGCCGCGCCTCCCTCCGCAGATGCAGGGCCAGCCCCGGCAGCAGCAGCACCCAGGGGAAGAAGTCCCCGAGGAGGTACTCGCCGTACTTCCACCAGGGATGGATATGATCCCAGGCCCGGGTGGCCCGCTCGAAATTCTGGACCACGATCAACTCGTAGGCGTACTGGGCGCCTCCCTTTAGACCTGCGGCCACATACCAGGGGGCGACCAGGAGGATCGTGAGGCCCAACCCCGGCAGGATGGCGGTACGGCGCAGAGTGGAGAAATCCCGCTGCCAGGCCAGGAAGGCGGCCACCAGCAGCAGCGACAGCACAGGCGCCAGGGGGCCCTTGGCCAGGAAGGCCAGGGCCAGCCACACATAGGCAGTCAGGAAGCACTGCCGGGCCTCTCCCGGTCGAGTCTCCAGAACCGGTTGCCGCAGCAGCAGGTAGCCCGCCAGCCAGCACAGCCAGCTCCAGGCCACCAGGGCCGAGAACAGCAGATCTATCTGGATGAACTGGCTCTGCCAGAACCAGATGGGCGTGGTGGCCAGGATCAAGGCGGCAGGTTCAGCCACGCCAGGTTCCAGGAAGCGCCTGGCCCACCGGCGAAATGCGGAGAGAAAGGCCACGGCCGCCACCACGGAGGGCAGGCGCAGGGCCCAGGCCGCTACGCCCTGGGTGAATCCAAGGCCCCCGGTGAGCGTATCAAGGAGTACCGCTGAGCTTTTCAGCACCCAGTAGTAGAGGATGGGCTTTTCGCTGTAGGGTTGCCCGTTGAGCCAGGGCAGCAGCCAGTCGCCCCGCAGGCGCATCTCCTTGACGCACTGGGCGAAGTCCGGTTCATCGGGGGCCCAGAGATCCCGCATGGGGAGTACGGCCAGCAACAGACAGGCGAACAGCAACTCGGGCGCATATTCCCGGAGCCAGGTCCGCAGTCTGGGCCAGGCCGGAATGGAGGGGGGGATTCCGTTCATGCCTCCATCTTCCCCTGGCCCGCGCCTTCCGCCCAGCGCGATAACATGAGGCATGCTGCCTTCCTTGTTCAGCCTCCTCCTCCTGGCCGCACCTGCGGATGGGGCCAGAGTGAAGGCCGACATCAAGCAGGCTGGCAAGGAGATCGGCCAGGGTTTCAGGAAAGGGGGCAAGGCCATCGGGAAGGCGGCCAGGGAGGGGGGCAAGGCCATCGGCCGCGGCGCCAAGACCGCGGGCAAGGGCATCGCCAAAGGCGCCAAGGAAGTCGGCCACGGCATCAAGGAGGCGGTAAAGTAGGGTGGGCCGCCAGGACAGCGCGGCTAGCGCAGCCGGGCCACCACGGCGGCGGGGCTGGCTTCCAGCAGCTCCCAGCGGGCCCGGTCGGCGCTGCCCAGTTCCCGCCAGGCCGAGGGCTTGGCCAGCAGCAGCACGGGCCGATCAGGGTTAGACCTTCGCAGTTGGTCCGCCATGGCGACCATCCCGATCGGATTCTCGTTGAACCAACGGGGGGCATCCGGCAGGTGGTCCCGACCGAAGGCCAATTCGCCCGTGCCCGCCACCACCACGGCCCGGCTGCGCGCATAGAAGGGGAGTCCCTGGTAGTAGACGCCGTAGCTGATCCACTGAGCGCCGGAAGGCTGGGCACGCACCAGCCGGGCCACGGACTTGCCTGGCCCCACGGAGGTTTCGGCACCCAGTACCAGGAGCCAGAGCATCGCCCCTACAGCGGCCATGAGCCGCGGCCCCGTCAGGCCCTTCGGGTGATGAGCCCAGTAGGCGAGGGCGCAGCAGACCGCTCCCGCCGCCAGCAGCCAGCCGGGGCCTCCAAGCTCAGCCCGGAACGCCAGCACACCGCCTAGGAGGATCGCTCCCAGCAGGAAAAGCTCCCGGCCCATGCGGCGGAGAGCCTGGCCCTCCTCCCCGGACCGTTCGAAGACACAGGCCAGGACGGCCAGGGGCACCAGCACGGGCATGATATAGGGCGGTAGCTTCGAGCCGGACAGGCTGAAGAAGCACAACGGCCAGGCAAAGGCCAGGACCAGCAGCCCCACGGTCCATCGGGACAGGGCCTCGTCACCCTGGGGGCCACGGCCCCTGAGAAACGACCAGCTCCGGCCTACGCCCAGGACCGAGGCCCACAGCCAGGGGAGCAGGCCCAGGGCCAGGATCCCCAGGAAGTACAGCTTGTCCAACAGCCAGTTGTTGGAGCCCTGCCTTCCGTGCTCGTGGGTGAGGAAACGGGTGAAATGCTCGTGGATGAAAAAGAACTGGGCATGCCCGGGGTTGGCGCGGTTCACCAGCCAGAACCAGGGCACCACCAGGGCCAGGTAGAACAACCATCCCAGGGGATCGAACAGCGTGCGCACCACGGCCCGCCGGAGCGCCGCCTCGTTCTTCGCAAAGAACAGGGAAAACATCAGGATGCCACCCAGGAGGATGACCTGGGCCAGCCCCTTGGTGAGCATGGCCGCTGCCATCAGGCCGAAGGCGAGCAGGCTCCACCCCTGGCCCCCCTGCCCGTCCCGCCGCCGCGCCACGGCCTCTACGAAGGCAGCCAGGGCCGCCACCAGCAGGGCGCTGAAGAGCGCATCCAGCAGCAGAATCTGTCCCACCAGGAAGCCCAAGAGCCCCGTGGCAGCCATGAACGGTGCCCATAGGGGATCGCGGGCGCCCAGGCGTTTCGCCAGGCGCCAGGCCGCCCAGATCATGAGCCCCGAGGCCAGGGCCAGGGGCAACCGCGCCGCCGCGCCGTGGAGGCCGAACAGCTTCATGCTGAGGGCTGACAGCCAGTACTGGAGCGGGGGCTTTTCGAAGTAGAGCACGCCATTGAGGTGGGGCGTCAACCAGTCCCCGGTGGCCAGCATCTCGCGGGGAATCTCGGCGTAGCGGGCCTCGTCAGGCTCCCAGAGGGGCCGGACGAAAAGCGGCAAAAACCCCAGGAAGAACCAGAGCGAGAGGAGGGTCCGGCGTTCGCGACGCGTCATGGAAAGAGACGGGCTAGTTCTCGGTCTCGACGACCTTTTCCAGGGCCTTGTGCTCTTCCACGAAGAAGTCGAGGGCCTTGCGCAGGGATTCCTTCATGGACACCCTGGGCTGGAAGCCGAAGGTCTCCTGGATGCGCTTGATGCTAGGTGTCCGATGGGCCACATCCTGGTAGCCCTTGCCATAGAATTCGCCACTGCGGGTCTCGACCGTGCGGCCCTCGGCGATACCGCGCTCCAGGCGGAAGGGATGATCCTTCCAGATTTCGATCATCATGTCAGCGATTTCACGCACACTGTAGTCGTTGGCAGGATTCCCGATGTTGAAGATGCCGCCATCGGCTTTGCCGCCTTCGTTGTGCAGGATGGACATGAGGCCGGCCATGGCATCGTCCACATCAATGAAGCAACGGCGGGCAGAACCGCCGTCCACCAGGTTGAGGGGCTCCCCATTGAAGAGGTTCCAGCTGAACTGGGTCACCAGGCGGCTGCTGCCCTCCTTGGCGGTGTTGAGGCTGTCGAGCTTGGGCCCCATCCAGTTGAAGGGGCGAATGAGGGTGAACTGCAGTCCCTGCTGAAACCCGTAGGCCCAGATGACCCGGTCCAGCAGCTGCTTGCTGGTGCTGTAGATCCAGCGGTTCATGGGAATGGGGCCGGTCACCAG
>JBBIHT010000246.1:0-3653 GCA_037446845.1 Geothrix sp.
GGTGGGCGCCATGATGAAAAAGGTGAGCACCAGGGAGAGACTGATGAGCACCTGGTTCGACGGGGTCTGCTGAGTCCCGAGCCCCTGCCTCAGGAAATGCATGACCACGATGATGCGAGTGAAGCTCGTGGCAGTCATGAGGATGGTGGGCGCCAGTGTGAGGACCGTCAGCAGCAGCATGGCCTGCAGGCTGGAACTCAGGGCCGGCCCGGAGGGCGTTTTGCCGAAATCCACCGTGACCGTGGGCAAGGGGCTGGGTTGCTGCGCACAGAGGCTGAGTCCCGCCAGGGCCATGAGAATTACGGGAAGCCAGCGACCCACCCACTTCACTCCTCACCCCCGCCCTGCTTCAACAACGCCTCCATCTCGCGGACGGGCATGGGACGCCCCAGGTCCACCTGCCGTGCCAGGGCCTGGTCGAAGGTGTCCGGGGCGCCACGCTCGCTGGGATCCAGCCGGGATAGCAGATGAATTCCCTGGGGCGTCAGCCCCACCAGGAAGCGTTCCCCCTCGGCCTCAAGAATCGAGACGAACCGGCGATCCCCCAGCGCCAGGGTTTCTTCCACCTTCAACTTGCTCCCCCCGCCTCCGGGCAACCGTCCCCTGCCATATTTCTTGAGGGCCCACAGGCTGGCCCCGGCCAATCCCAGCACCAGCACCAGGGAGCCGAAAGCCCGGAAGCCCGAAGGCCCGGCATCAGCCTTCTGCCCTGGAGTCGGTTTTCCGTCCTCCAGCGTCAGGGGAGCCTGCAGTTCCTGCTCCGCCGGGGAGGGAGGCGGTCCCGCCTTCTCCGTTCCCTGGGCTCCGAGAGCAAGGCCAGCGACCATTCCCAGAGACAACACCATCCGTCGAAGCACGACAAACTCCTGACACAGCTGGACCATGGGGCGAGAGCGATGCCAGCCCCACCCAGCCCCACCATTGCGGTGCCTTGCCCCTGGGCGTAGGGTTGAACCCTTCACAGCCCGTGAGCCACCCGGGAGCCACCATGACCTCCTTCAAGCTGACCATCAACGGCAGGGCGCGCACGGTGATAGCGGATGGGGAGACCCCACTGCTCTGGATCTTGAGGGATTCACTAGGTCTGACCGGGACGAAGTATGGCTGTGGGCATGGGGTCTGCGGCGCCTGCACCGTGCACCTGGATGGCGAACCCACCCGCTCCTGCCAGGTAACCTTGCGGGCGGCCGAAGGACATGCCATCACGACGATCGAAGGTCTATCCGCGGATGGTTCCCATCCCGTCCAGCGAGCCTGGCTGGAGGAGGATGTGGCCCAGTGCGGCTACTGCCAGCCCGGCATGATCATGACGGCCGCCGCCCTGCTTCATCAGAAGCCGTTGCCCACAGAGGAAGACCTTCAGGAAGCCTTCGCCGACCATGTGTGCCGCTGTGGCACCTACGGGCGGATCCGAAAGGCCGTGAAACGGGCGGCGGGAGGTGTGCGATGACCCGCCGGCGGGAATTCCTGAAGATCCTGGGAACAGCGGGCACCGGCCTGGTGCTCGGCCTCCGGCTCGCCGCCAAGCCCAGCCGGGCAGCGGACCCAAAGGAGGCATTCCGTCCCAACGCGACCCTGGCCGTGCGCCCGGATGGCACCGTCAAGATCACCGTCGGCAAGGTGGAGATGGGGCAAGGGGTACGAACGGCCCTGCCCATGGTAGTGGCGGAAGAAATGGATCTGGACTGGTCCAGGGTGGACATCCTCACAGCCCAGCCCGGTCCAGACTTCATGGGCATGTCAACGGGGGGGAGCACCAGCGTAAGTTCCACCTGGCTACCGCTGCGCCGGGCGGGCGCAGCGGCCCGGGACATGCTGAAGCAGGCGGCCGCCTCGCAATGGCGTGTCCCGCTGGAGCAATGCCGCACCGAGCAGGGTTTCGTACTGGGCCCCGGCGGGAAAAAGGCGGGTTTCGGATCCCTGGCGGAGGCCGCCTCGAAGTTGCCTGTCCCTGCCAAGGTCACCCTCAAGGCCCCCGGGGACTTCCGCCTGCTGGGGCAACGCCTGCCGCGGGTGGATGGCCTCGACATCGTCACAGGCAGGGCCGTCTACGGCCTCGATGTGCGCCGGCCCGGCCAGCGTTACGCGACCGTGTTGCGCTGCGCGGTGTCCGGCGGGCAGCTGAGGTCCTGGGATCAGGCCAAGGCCCTTGCGGTGGCCGGGGTCCAAGCCGTGGTCAAGGTTCCCACAGGGCTGGCCGTGATCGCCGATTCCACCTGGGCCGCCCTGAAGGGGCGTGAGGCCCTGGCCGGCAGCGCCAGCTGGGATGAGGGCATGGCCAGGGACTTCGACTCGCAGTCCCTTGAGTCGAGTATGCGCCAGGCTCTGGCGGGTCCAGCCGATCCCGCCCGCACCGTGGGCGATGTGGACCAGGCCTTCAAGGTGGCCGCCCGAAGCCTGGAAGCCGACTACGCCTTCCCCTCCCAGGCCCACGCCACCCTGGAACCCATGAATGCCACCGCCTCAGTGGGCAGGGCTGACGCGGAACTGTGGTGTGGCAGCCAATCGCCAAACCGCGTCCAGGAGCGAGCTGCCGCTGCCCTGGGGCTTGAACCCGACCAGGTCCAGGTCACCCTGCCCCTCCTGGGTGGTGGCTTCGGACGACGCCTGGGCACCGATTTCAGCACGGAAGCGGCCCAGGTTGCCCGGGCCGCGGGAGGCGGTCCCATCCAGGTGATCTGGGATCGCACCGATGACTTCACCCAGGATCTCTACCATCCGCCCACCCTGCATCATTTGCGGGCCGGGCTGGGTGCCACCGGCCAGCTCACCGCCTGGTCCCATCGCATCGCCGGCCCCGCGGTGCTGCGCTCCTGGTCGGGGGGCAAGAAGAATCCCGCCCAGGCATCGGTGGAGGCCAACGGCGCCCTGGATATTCCCTACGATATCCCGGCCATCCGGGTGGACTTCGCGGAGGTCCCCGCGCCCATGACCCTGGGCTGGTGGCGTGGCATCCAGATCGTTCCCAATGTATTCGCCCGGGAATGCTTTCTGGATGAAATCGCCCATGCCCTCGGCACGGACCCGCTGCAGCTCCGATTGCGTCTGCTGGGTCAGCAGGGCAAGGTGAAATTCGGCCGGGATGAGGCGGATCTCCGCCGCCTCAAACGGGTGCTGGAAGTGGCCGCCGAAAAGGCCGGCTGGGGCCGCACAATGCCCCGGGGCCATGGCATGGGCCTGGCCTGTCACGCCTATGACGGCCGTACCTATGGTGCCGCGGTGGCCGAGGCATCCGTGGCCGAGGGCAGGCTCCGGGTCCACAGAATCACCTGCGCCCTGGATTGCGGCTTCGCCGTTAATCCTTCGGGCCTCGAAGCGCAGGTGGAAGGTGGCCTGGCCTTCGGCCTATCGGCCCTCTGGACGCGGATCACCTGGGAGAAGGGACGGGCTGTCCAGACCGGCTTCCAGGACTTCCCGCTGCTCCGCCTGCCGGATATGCCCGAGGTCCGGGTGCACATCATCTCCAGTTCCGAGGCCCCTTCCGGGGCTGGGGAGCCCCCGGTGCCCCTGGCCATTCCCTCAGTCCTGAACGCGGTATTCGCGGCCACGCTGTAATCGGCGCCGGCGAAATATTCGCGGTGCACGCAAGCATCCGGCCAGCCCTTTTGCTTGGCGGTGGCCAGCACCAGGTCCATGAAGCCGCCCGGGCCGCA
>JBBIHT010000247.1:0-3613 GCA_037446845.1 Geothrix sp.
CTTCGGCGCCATGTACCTGCTGGGCTACACCATCGACAACCTGTCGCTGATGGCGCTCACCGTGGCCACCGGCTTCGTGGTGGATGACGCCATCGTGGTGGTGGAGAACATCACCCGCCACCTGGAACGGGGGCTCAGCCCCCTGGAAGCGGCCCTCTACGGCTCCAGGGAGATCGGTTCAACCGTAGTCACCATCAGCATCTCCCTCATCGCGGTCTTCATTCCCATCCTCCTCATGGGGGGCATCGTGGGGCGGCTCTTCCGGGAATTCGCCGTCACCCTTTCCGTGGCCATCGCCATTTCCATGGTGGTGTCGCTCACCACCACACCCATGATGTGCGCGCGCCTCCTGCGCCCCCCCGGCGGGGAGCAGCACGGCCGTTTCTTCCAGTGGAGCGAGCGAAGCCTCCGCTGGGTCATGGGTAGCTATGAACGCTCCCTGGCCTGGGTGCTGCAGCACCCGCGCTCCACCCTGGCCGTGGCCCTGGGGACCATGGCGGCCACCGTGGGTCTCTACATCTTCATTCCCAAGGGCTTCTTCCCCCAGCAGGACACGGGACGCATCGTGGGCACGATCATCGCGCCCCAGGATGTCTCCTTCCCCACCATGGAAGCCCTCATGAAGGACTATGTGGCCAGTGTGCAGGGTGATCCGGCCATCGAGAATGTCACCGCCTTCGTGGGCAGTGGCAATAGTGGCCGGATTTTCTCCTCGCTCAAGCCCAACGAGCAGCGGAAGGAGACGGTGGACCAGGTCATCGCCAGGCTGCGCCTCAAGACCGCCCACATCCCCGGCGCCTCGCTGTTCATGCAGCCCGTGCAGGATCTCCGCCTGGGTGGACGGCCTTCCAGCTCCCAGTTCCAGTACACGCTGCAGTCCGACGATGCCCGGGAACTCTACGAGTGGGCCCCCAGGGTCCTCCAGAAAATGCGCACCCTTCCCCAGCTTGCCGATGCCAATTCCGACCTTCAGAACCGGGGGCTGGAGGCCACCCTCACCGTGGATCGCGCCACCGCCGCGCGCCTCGGAGTCAGCACGCAGGCCCTGGACGCGGCCCTCTACGATGCCTTCGGCCAGCGCTTCGTGTCCACCATCTACACCGCGCTGAACCAGTACCATGTGGTGCTGGAGGTGGCAGCCCCCTTTCGACGGACCCCCGAAGGACTACGGCAGGTCTATGTGCGAAGCAACCGCGGCGACCTGGTGCCCCTCAGCACATTCACGAGGCTGGAACAGCAGAACACGGCCCTGTCCGTGAATCACCAGGGCCAGCAGCCCTCGGTGACGCTTTCCTTCAACCTGCCGGTGGGGGTGGCCCTGGGCGATGCGGTGGCAGCCGTGGACAGGGCCCAGCGGGAGATCCATCTGCCGGGGACGATCCGGGGCAGCTACATGGGCACCGCCCAGGCTTTCAAGGCCTCGCTGTCCAACCAGCCGCTGCTGCTGGCGGCCGCGCTCCTGGTGGTCTACCTGGTGCTGGGCATCCTCTATGAAAACCTGATCCACCCCCTCACGATCCTTTCCAGCCTGCCCTCTGCGGGGGTGGGGGCCCTGCTGGCCCTGCTGGCCTTCCGCTTCGACCTGACGGTCATCGCCTTCATCGGGATCATCCTGCTCATCGGCATCGTCAAGAAGAACGCCATCCTCATGATTGATTTCGCCCTGGAGGTGGAACGGCGCGAGGGGCTGACGCCGGAGCAGGCGATCTTCCAGGCCTGCCTGCTGCGCTTCCGCCCCATCACCATGACCACCCTCGCCGCCCTGCTGGGGGGCCTCCCCCTGGCCATCGGCATGGGCACCGGCTCTGAACTTCGCCAGCCCCTGGGTATCGCCATCGTGGGCGGCCTCATCTTCAGCCAGCTCCTCACGCTCTACACCACGCCCGTCATCTACCTCTACATGGACCGGGCCCGGCTGCGCTGGGCCGCCTGGCTGGAAGGGCGGAAGCAGTTCCACCCTGAACCGGGGGCATGACTGAATCCGCGCGGACCTTCTCCCCGCGCCTTCCCCAAGCGATCCCTGACTGCGGTGCGGAACTTTGGGTCATCATGGACCCATGCTTCCTCAGCCAAGCCTGCGTAAAACCCTCTCGTCCATCGAGTACTTCGCCTTCGGTTTCGGCTCCATGGTGGGCGTGGCCTGGGTGGTGCTCATGGACGACTGGATGGCCCGGGGCGGCCCCGGTGGCGGCATCCTGGCCTTCCTCCTGGGTGGCCTGGTGCTCCTGCCCATCGCCCTGGTGTATGGCCGCCTGGTGCGCGACACCCAGGATGCGAGCGCGGAGGTGGCCTACACCGAGGGCCTTTTCCCCCGCTCCCTGAGCTATGCCTCGGGCTGGGTGATGGTGCTGGCCTACGGAATCGTATGTCCATGGGAGGCCGTGGCCATCGGCAATCTCCTGGCCCGCGCCCTGCCGGGAATGAACCAGGTTCCCCTGTACGCCGTGGGGGGCAAGGTGCTGTACCTGCCGCGACTGGTGGCGGGCCTGGTCCTGGTGGCCTTCATCGGCACGCTCAACTACCGGGGCATGCAGTTCAGCTCCCGCTTCCAGAACCTCGCCACCTACGGGATGCTGACCCTCTTCCTTGGCTTCACCGCCATGGGCTTGATCCGGGGAGACGCCCACAACCTTCGGCCTCTCTTCGCCCACCCCGGCCTCGCGGGCGCAGGCCTGTCCGTGCTCATGATGCTCCAGGTCATGCCCTACTTCATGACGGGCTTCGAGACCATCGTGAAAGGATCGGAAGAGGCGAAGGAGGGCTATGACACCTGCGGCTTTGGCCGAGCGATGGTGCAATCCCTCCTGGCCGGGTCGCTGTTCTACACCCTGGTGATCCTGGTGGTCGCCCTCATCATTCCCTGGCAGGACCTGGTGGCAGGGAGACTGGGCACCGAACAGGCCTTCCAGCGGGCCTTCGGGTCGCGCCTCATCGCCCAGGTGATCCTCTTCGCGGCGCTGCTTTCCCTGCTCAAGGTCTTCAACGCCATGTTCGTGGCGGCCACCCGGATGCTCTATGCCCTGGGCCACCGGGGCATGGTGCCCCGCGCCTTTGGCACCGTTCACCCGCAGTTCCGTACTCCCACCACGGCCATCCTGGTGATGGCGGGGTTGACGGCAGGCGCCAGCCTGCTGGGCGATGCCGCCCTGGTCCCCATCATTGATGTGGGATCCCTGGCCGTAGCCCTGGGTTGGCTGGCCGCCTCCCTGGCTGCCCTGTCCCGGGCGCGCCGAAACCGGACGGCTGGTCCCATGGCCATCGCCCTCGCGGGCACCAGCACCGTGGTGAGCCTGGCCGTCATCGCCATGAAGGTCATTCCCGGCATCCCCGGCGGGTTCACCCACACGGAATGGATCGCCTTCGGTGTGTGGGCGGCCCTGGGGGCGTGGTTGTGGACGGGGTGGCGGCAGTCCTAGGCTTGAGCCCAGGGCCTCCGGGTGCGATCCTGGAAGGCTATGAACCTCGATCGGCTTGACGACTTCCAACGGACTGTTCGCAATGGCGACCTGCGCCTGGACCAGGTGGGCCAAACCGTGCGCCTGCTGGGCTGGTGCCGCCGGGTGCGCAACATGGGCTCGCTCATCTTCCTGGACCTGCGCGACCGCTGGGGTTT
>JBBIHT010000248.1:0-3604 GCA_037446845.1 Geothrix sp.
AATAGGGCAGGGCAACAGGCTCCTCCTCAGCATCCTGGGAACCTTCGGGGAAGTAGATGCGGAAGTCGGTACCGACTCCAGCCTGGCTCTGGATGCCGATGCCGGCGTGATGGGCGCGAAGAATGCCCAGCATGGCCGAAAGGCCAAGACCCCGGCCCGAGAATTTGGTCGTGAAGAACGGATCGAAGATGCGGGTGATGACCTCGCTGCTCATGCCGGCCCCGGTGTCCTTCACGCCCAGCATCACATAGCGCCCCGGGGGAATCGGCGCGCCGGGATGCAGGTCCAGGGTGGCCGCACGGCTCAGCTCCACCACCCCCGTGGTCATCAGGATCTCCCCTTCGGCATCGCCAATGGCCTCGGAGGCGTTGGTGACGAGGTTCATCACGACCTGCTGGATCTGGGCCGGGTCCGCCTGGATGTTGGGCAGCGCCTCGGCGAACTGGAACCGAAGTTCCACCCTCTTGGAGATGGATACCTTCAGCAGGCTCCCCATATCCTCCGCGATGGTGTTGAGATTCAGGGGTCCGACCAGGAACAGGCCCCTCCCCGAGTACGCCAGCATCTGCCGGGTCAGTTCCGCGGCGCGCTGGCAGGTGGCCTTGGCGTTTCCCAGGTAGGGGTGGACAGGATCACCCTCCGAGGCGTGGAGTGCGGCCAGTTCCAGGTTGCCGAGGATCACGGTGAGCAGGTTGTTGAAGTCGTGGGCGATCCCGCCGGTGAGCACCCCGAGGCTTTCCAGCTTCTGGGTCTGCCGCAGGACCTGCTCCATGGCCCTCTGCTCGGTGATGTTCTCGGAGATGCCAAGCAGCAGGAGGGGCTGTCCAGAGTCGTCGAACAGGGGCACCTTCCGGGTGTGCAGGAGGATCTCTCCCAGAGATTTGGAGAGAATCCGCTCCTCGGGAATATCCACGATCTGCCGACTGGCCATGACTTCGACATCCCTGGCCCGGAAGGAATCTGATTGCTCCCTGGGGAAGAAGTCGTAGTCGGACCGGCCGAGCACCTCCGCTTCGCGCAATCCGAAAATGGCTTCGCTCTGCGCGTTCCACAGGGTGAAGGTGTAGCCGCTCCTGGGATCCTTGGCGAAAATCGCCACGGGAAGGTTTTCGATGATGCTGTGGAGATAGGCCTCCCTGGCCTGCACCTCCTGGTTGGCCCGGTGAAGCAGACCTGTCGCCCGGGCCACCTGCCGGCGCAGGGACCAGTTCCAGAAGCCCGTGAACAGCAGTACCAGCACCACCAGCGCCAGGATGGCCAGCACGCGCCTGACCAGGGCCTGGCCAGCCCTGGGGTCAGGCTGCGGGGCGCCGAACCAGCGCTGGTAGATTCCGGCGTACTGGCCGGTCTGGTTGAGGATGGCGAGGGCGGTATCCAGTCTCGCGACCAGTTCCGGGCGGCCCTTCTGGACACCCAGGCAGAGGTTGCGGGTGAAGACGATGTCCCGGATGGGTTCCACATCGAGGCCCAGCCTCCGGGCGAAGATGGCTCCCTGGATCTTGGTGATGACAGCCGCATCCCCGCGGCCTTCAGCCAGATCCTTCAGGGCGGCGGGCTCCGAGGCCACAGGGATGAGTTGGGTGGAACGGGCTGGAGCGGAGAGGAAATCCTGCATCTGGCTGCCCCGCTGCACCAGCACCCGGCGGCCGGCCAGGTCCCCCGGGGAGCGGATCCTCGCGTCACCCTTGCGGACGAAAACCGTGTAGTGGACCACCAGGTGGGGGGTGGAAAAGGCCGCGATGGCTTCCCGGTCCCTGGAGTACAGCATCCCCGGCAGGATATCAATCTCGCCCGCCTCGAAACGGGCCCGGATGCTATCCCAGGAATCCGCCCGGAACTCCACCTGGAAGCCCTCGACCGCCGCCAGGGCCCGGACCAAGTCCACATCGTACCCGGCCGGCTGCCCTTTCCCGTCGAGGTACTCGTAGGGCTGATCATCCTGGTCAATGCCGATCACCAGGGCGGTGGGTCCGGAGGGGGGCCTGGGGGGCGCGTCGGAGCGAACCGCCTGGGCGCCCAGCCGCCAGGCCCCCAGGAAACACATCAGAAGCAGGCTGAACCTTCTCCCACGACTTGCCCAGCAGGCATGGCCCATAGTGAGGCCGCCTGTGCGTAATCTGCCTTCAGGTCTCCTTGTCATGATTGCCGCCGGTAGAGACATTTCTCGGCATGCCAGAAGTCCTTCATGAGATTTCGAGGCCCGGTGGCCGGAGCGGCTGGCTAAAGCCCCCTGAACTGGGCAGGCCGCTTTTCCAGGAAGGCCCCCATGCCCTCCTGCATATCCTGGGTCGCCGCCAGGAGGCCGAAGAGGGCGGCCTCGTACTGCTGGCCCTGGGCCAGGGGCATCTCCAGGCCTTCATGGACGGCCGCGAGCACGCTGCGAAGGGCCAGGGGGCCCCTGGAAAGAATGGTCCGCGCCAGTTTCTCGGTGGCGGTCCTCAGATCCGCCTGGGGCACCACGCGGCTCACGAGGCCCATGCGCAGGGCGTCCGCGGCGGAGGTCATCTCGGAACTGAGGATCATGTCCAGGGCGACGCCCTTGCCGACCAGGCGTGGCAGACGCTGGGTGCCGCCATACCCGGGGATGATGCCCAGGCTGGCCTCCGGCAGGCCGAACCGGGCGTTCTCGCTGGCGATGCGGATGTGGCAGGCCAGGGCCAGTTCGCAGCCGCCGCCCAGCGCGAAGCCGTTCACGGCAGCCAGCACCGGCTTGGGCATGGCCTCGATGCGCCGGAACACCGCCTGGCCCCGCAGGGCCTGAAGGCGGGCGGAAGTGGTGTCGAGGGATTTCAATTCGGCGATGTCGGCCCCGGCCACGAAGGCTTTTTCACCAGCTCCGGTGATGACCACCACCTCCACTTCGGGATCCTGCTCCAGGCTGGCGATGGCTTCCTCCAGTTCCCGGAGTACCTCGTTGTTGAGGGCATTGAGTTTTTCGGGACGGTTCAGGGTGAGCCAGGCGAGGCGATCCGATTTTTCGATGAGGATGAAAGTCATGGGGGGCTCCGGGGTTGTGATGATTGTACGCTGAACCGGGAGTGCCTGATGTTCCGTCCGCCGCATCCAGAGACCTATCTTGACCAGCTCAGGGCTTTCCTCCGGGAGGACTGGGGGAGCCAGGACTGGAGCACCGATGCCATGCCCGACCGTCCCATGACGGCCCGGGTCCAGGCCAAGGGAGACCTGGTGCTGGCGGGTCTTCCCATGGCCACCGGGGTGCTGCATCTCGTCAATGCAGCGATCCTCGTGGATACGCCTCGCACCGATGGCCAACGGGTGGCCCGGGGCACTGAGGTGATGCGGATTCGCGGCTCGAGCCATGGAATTCTCATGGCTGAGCGGGTGATGCTGAACCTGCTCCAGCGGCTTTCCGGCACCGCCACCCTCACTCGCAGGTTTGCGGATGCGGTCGAGGGCACTGGCGCGCGCATCCTGGATACCCGCAAGACCACGCCTGGCCTGAAGCTCCTGGAGAAGTACGCGGTGCGCTGCGGAGGCGGTGCGAACCACCGCTTCACCCTTGGAGATGGCGTCCCGCTCAAGGAGAACCATCTCGCGGCCGCAGGCGGCGTGCGCGCGGCCGTGGAGGCGGTCCGGCGTCTAT